>JBGSIK010000225.1:0-4216 GCA_041742575.1 Candidatus Krumholzibacteriia bacterium | reverse complement strand
GAAGAAGCACGATGTCGAAGTAGCTCATTCTTCCTCCGAGAACGGCGTCGTACGGGATGAGCTCCGGATGGGCCTTCAAGCTGTCGCGGAGCTGCGATGCGGGGTCGGCCAATCCCTGTCTCCGAAGAATCTCAACATCGGTATCATCGAGCAGTGTGCTTTTCGCTGACGCCCAATGCTGCACGGCCAGTTGCAAGCGACGTGATCGCATCTGAGCGGACGTGGCCACCCATTGCCAGTAGAGCGTGTCGCGACCCCACGGCTGAATCGGCGGAAAGGGGAGCGTCTCCGCGGTGCCAAGCGAATCCATGACGAACCGGGTCCAACGGGCGGTATCATCGGCGCGATGTTCGGCTTTTTGCCATTTGGCGGCGATGATGATGCAGGTGAAGAAGCAGGCTATGAGCGCAGCGGCGAGTAGGATTTGGGAGCGCACAATCTCCTCCTGTGGCAATCACCGACCTGGGACGGAGCCCACTTGCTCGCTACGCCCGACACTATAGTGAATTCGCTGACGTGTCAAGGTATCCGGGGCCGATGCGCTCGAGCTCTCTCCAGTATCCACGTCAGTGCCGTCGAACGTACTCACGACGATACCGAGCGGCTCGAGAAGCCGCGTATCGACGTATTCGGCGCAGGAATGATGGAAACCGGAATCGCGCGCCATCGAATACGGCTGTTGCTTTCAGTTCGGATGTGAAGTTTGGCGCGGCGTTACGCCGCATTCCAGGTAATGTCTCGTTGCCTTCTTGATATCAGACGTGATACAATATACCCCAGTGCGGGCACATCTTCAGATTCGCAGCATGATCCTGTCGTAGCTTTTCAGCCAGGCTCGATTCAACCGCAGTGCGCAGTCCTGCGGCGCAGGAGGAACCCCTCATGAAACGCGATTTCGGTGCGGTAACCCGCAAGGTTGCGGGCGGTTCGTGGTGTATTCGGTCGATTTTGGCGATCGTCTTTGTATTTTCGCTGGCTGCGACCGGCCACGCCGTTGCTGCGACTTTCTACGTCGACGCGGCGCGGCCGGATGATCTGGGCGACGGGCTCTCATGGGGCTCAGCCAAGCAGACGATACAGGCGGCGATCAACTCTTCCGCCGCCGGGGACACGATACTCGTCAAGTACGGCCTCTACACGATCGCGAGCGGTATTCTGATCGAGTCCACGCGATTATTGACATCGGATGACGGCACGCATGACTCATGGGATACGGCCGTTCCCGATTCGAGCCTGTGTATCGTGACTCCTTCCGTGGCGATCAGGGTGTTTATGGTCTCCGGCGCGGCCGTGACGAGCGCGGCTCGACTTCGCGGTTTCAAGGTCACCGGCGGAGACGCGAAAAGCGAGGCGACCGGCGCCATGTACGGCGGCGGCATCTATGTTGGTGACGGAGCGGATCCAGTGATCGAGCACTGCTGGATCACGAACAACCGCGGGTCGACCAACAACAATGGATATGGTGGAGGGATCGCTTGTATGAACGCGGGCACCAGTGCGGTGATCCGGCATTGCAGGGTCGACAACAACATCGCCTCGACGGCGGGGACTTGGGGCGAGGGCGGCGGTCTTTTCTTCCAGGCCACGGCCCTCTGCCAGGTTCACGACAACGAGATTGTCTACAACACGGGATCGACCAATCGGATCGGATACGGCGGAGGCATATCCGAGAGCGGCGCGATTCTCCAGATCTGGTCGAACGTGATTTCGTATAACGTGGGGACCAACGCCGCGGGCGCGGGGGGACGCGGTGGGGGCATCAATACCTACACTGGCACCGTCGAGATCTGGGATAACATCATCACGTATAACCACGGCGCCGAGGGCAGCGCCCAGCAGGGGGCCGGCGGCGGGATCTCCCACTCAGGCGGCGGCTACGGCAATTCCATCATTATCCGCGACAATCCCGCGATCTCGCACAACACCGCGGCAACCCAGGGAGTCGGTTACGGCGGCGGCATTTACGTCGGCGCCTCGTATATGCAAATTTCTGGGAACACTATCGACGGAAACGTCGCGTCGACGTCGAATTATGCGGTCGCGGACTACCGCAGGGGATATGGCGGTGGAGTCTACGTGGGATCGGGCACTACACCCTTGGAGCGCAACGTGATCATAAACAACACCGCGTCGTTGAATGGTTCCGGCTACGGCGGCGGTTACTATTGCTCCGGGTTCGATCTGATCCGGTGGAACATCTTCGCCTTCAATACGGCCTCGGCTTCCACGTCGGTCGCTGATGTGGGCCAGGGCGGGGGCGCATGGATGTATTCCGGCAGGTTGGGGCTGGTCGCCAACAATACGTTTTATCGCAATGCGAACGCGATATATGCCGGTGTTTCGGGTTTGGGAAGCGGTCTCTACTACGATAGCGCGGGCAGTTTCCCGCTCCCCTCGTTCGTGAACAACATCATCGCCGCAAACGACGTGGCGAACAGCGACGGCTTGGGGTTCTATTCCAAGAACGCTCAGGCGATATCGTACCACTGCTTCCACGGCAACGCGGGCGGCAACTACACCGCGAACGTGACCTCCACCAACGAGGAGCTGGGCGATCCGAGCCTGGCCGATCCCGCCGGCGGGGACTTTTCGCTCATGTACAATTCCTCTTGTATCGAGGAAGGCGATCCGACCTACTCCGTCCCCGAGAACGGCGCGTGGGTCGTGGACATCGGCGCGATCGAGTACACGGGGACGCGGCACTGGCGCCCGGTAACGGCCACGGGGCTTCTGCTCTTCGGCGGCCGTGTGAAAGCGAAGGTGAACGTCACGACCCTTGGCACTCTCTCGGAGATCGACATGGTCGTCCATCCGGGCGAGACGTATCCCGCGGCGCCGACGAGCGTCGCGAGGTGGTATGACATCGACCATGTGGGGACCGGGCCGACATTCGATCTCACGCTGAGCTATCTCGAGAGCGAGCTCAACGGACGGGTAGAGGACAGTCTCTGCATGTGGCGCTGGACCGGGTCCTCGTGGGACGGCCCCAAGAATTACTCATCGAGGGACCTCACGCAGAACTGGATCACCGTGGCGGCCCAAACGGATTTCAGCGATTGGATCCTCACGGATGGGGATCCCCTGACCGGCATCGACGAGTCGCCCGGCCGGTTCCATCTCTCCGGGAACTATCCGAACCCGTTCAACCCGTCGACGACGATCTCGTTCCACCTGGCCACACAGGAACGGGTGTCGCTTCGGATATACGACGCGCGGGGTCAGCTGGTTCGGACTCTCGTCGACAGGGTGTTTCAAGCAGGGTCGACGGAAGTTGTCTGGGACGGCCAGGACAGCTCGGGGCGGGAAGCGGCGACGGGCGTGTATTTCGTCCGGTTCGTGGTTGGAAGCTCGCAGATGACGAAGAAGATTGTCAAAATCAAGTGACGCGAGAGTTCGGAGGTTAAGAGAAAGCCCGGTCACTGGGTCGCCCCGGCGGCCGGGCTTTTCGTCAGGCCGGAATCATCTGCGGCGTGACGTTCGTGTCTGTGTTATCCCTATAAGACGCACCTGAGACGACAGCCGGTCGTCTCCAAAATGCCTCCATAGTCGCGCGCCATAATCAAGTTAGAGTTTGCGCTTCAACAGGGCTCGATTCCCGCCGCCTCCACCAGTCTCCCTTGTCTCCCAACTGATTGTCGCCGCGTGGATTATTCCGCGCGTCCTCTCCGTCGTTGCCCTGCAGCCGCACGTTGAAGACAAAGGGATCCGGTATGACTATTTAAAACCGCGTTCGTCCGTCCGGAGAATCGTTCGAGCAATCCATCGCCGCGCGTGAATAAGATCATTGACAACCGCGGGGGCCGCGCTTAAATTGGTGCAAACACGGCCCTTGAACGGCATGCCGTTACCCGGGATGGGTACATTGGCCTAATTTCCCTTACGGCCAACCCCTCGGCACCCGTTTCGGCATGGGCTTTCATGTTGGAGAGGACATTGGCGGCGAAGATTCGGGTATTGTTGATTGAAGACAACCGCTTCTTGCGGGAAGGCATCACCGACATTCTCCGGAGTCACGGCGATTTCGTTGTCGACGCGCGCGGCGACGGCGACGATTCGACGGGACAGCTGGAGGGTATCCGGACGCCCGACGTCGTCCTCTTGGATCTCGGCCTGGAAAAAGAGAGCAGTTTGAGACTGATGGCTGTTCTTCGGGAGCGCTTTCCGGAGTCAAGAGTCATCGCGATGGATATCCTCCCCGAGCAAGACGAAATTGTTG
>JBGSIK010000224.1:0-2114 GCA_041742575.1 Candidatus Krumholzibacteriia bacterium | reverse complement strand
CAGCCTGGGGCGGAGCGGCCGTGCTCGTGCCCGAACTCCGAGGCCATCTCGACGGCATCGAGCGTGCTGATTCCATCACGTTCGATGCGCACAAGTTCCTGTCCGTGCCCATGTCGGCGGGAATGTTTTTCACGCGACATCCGGAGCTCCCGGAGCGGGTGTTCTCGGTGCGTACGGACTACATGCCGCTCACGCACGGGCAACCCGTCGTGGAACCTCATCGCACCTCCATGCAGTGGTCGCGCCGCTTCATCGGGTTGAAGCTCTTCATGTCCCTCATGGTGGCCGGTTGGAAGGGCTACGAAGATGCAATCCGGCACCAAACGGCCATGGGGGAGCTGCTGCGAAAGGAACTGAAGGAGGCGGAGTGGCGCGTGGTGAATCGCACGCCATTGCCCACGGTGTGCTTCGTCGATGGCGACACGTCGGTCTCCGGGGCGAACGCGCTGGAGCGGCTCACAGCGATCTCGGATGCAATCGTCGCCGAGGGGAAAGCCTGGATCTCTACCACGCTCATGGGAGGGACGACGCCGGTGATCCGCGCCTGCATCACCAACTACGAGACCGGCCCGGATGACATCGCCGCGCTCGTCCGGGATCTCGACGGGGCGCGGGCGCAATTGAACCGGTGAGCGGAACGTCCGATGCGCAATCTCGAGTGGAAAACGATTCTCTCTCTGTCGTTGTTCGGTCCGGTGATGGGTTTGCTTACGCTGTTCGGCGTGGTCCCGTTCAACGCCGAGGGCTATGTGTGGCTGGTGATATCGGTGGTGAGTGCGGTTACGATCGCCAATCGCATCGGCCCGGGGGCGTTCGTCAACGGTGTGGCGACCGGCTTTTTGCAGGGCGCGACTTCCAAGCTCGTCCAAGGGATCTTCAGCGACACGTACGCGGCGCGTAATCCCGGTCTGATGGCGAAGCTCACCGATATGCCCGAGGGAATGGAATTCAAGTACTTCGTTCTGATGTTGGTGCCGTTCGTGGGGATCGGCAGTGCCCTCGTCCTGGGACTGTTGACCTTTCTCGCGGGCAGGCTGCTTCGACGGGAGGATGAAACCGGTCCCGGAGGATTATGATCGTATCTCTTGACAGTCGCGAGAGAGCAGCCGTAAATCGAATCGCACGCAGGGTGAGATCAGGGCTCGATAGCGTCCGGAAGACGTAAACATCCCATTCATGAACAGTCGCCGCACGAAGATCGTATGCACGCTCGGTCCCGCGTCAAGGGACACGGGCACCATCGAGCGGATGTTGGAAGCCGGCATGGACGTCGTGCGCATCAACATGTCTCACGGCACCCACGACGAGCATACCGACACCATCATGCGCGTGCGCGAAACCGCGAAGCGGAAAGACCGGCACGTGCCCATCATGATGGACCTCACCGGCCCCAAAATACGTATCGGGGCGTTCGGGGCGGGAGCGGCCACGCTCATCGCCGGCGCGCAGTTCACGCTCACCACGCGTCCGGTCTCCGGAGACGCGTCCGGGGTTTCGATCAATTACCCGCCGCTCGTGGCCGACGTCGGTGTCGGCGACCGCGTTCTCATGGGGGACGGCGAAATCGAGCTCCGCGTGAAGTCCAAAACGAACTCTGACCTCGTCTGCGACGTGGTGGCCGGCGGCGAGCTCAAGTCGAACAAGGGGGTCAGCACCCCGGGCGCCAAGCTGCGCGAAGAGGTGCCGACGGCGAAGGACCTGGACGATGTCCGTTTCGGATTGGCGCAGGGCATAGACTACTTTGCGCTCTCGTTCGTTCGCTTCCCCAGGGAAGTGCAGCGCCTGCGCGAGTGTCTGCGGAAGAACGGCGCCGACACACCCGTGGTGGTGAAGCTCGAAAAGAAGGAAGCCATCGAAAACCTCGACGAGATCCTGAAGGCGTCCGACGCCGTGATGGTGGCGCGCGGGGATCTCGGTCTCGATATCCCGCTGGAGGAAGTCCCGCTGGTGCAAAAAGACTGCATCCAGCGCGCGGTGGCGGCCGGCCGCCCGGTCATCACCGCGACCCAGATGTTGGAGTCCATGATCGAACACCCGCGACCCACACGAGCGGAGGCGGCGGATGTGGCCAACGCCGTCTTCGACGGCACGGATGCGGTGATGCTCTCGGGCGA
>JBGSIK010000223.1:0-7507 GCA_041742575.1 Candidatus Krumholzibacteriia bacterium | reverse complement strand
GTGGGCCTCTTTGCCTGCAGCGCCCGGAACGCGGCCCGAGTGGCGCGTCGCACCGGCCGTCGCCGTTTCGGCGTTGCGCAAGTTCGGCGCGTGCTGGTATCATCGAGGACCAGTTCTGGCGAGCCTCCAGGGCGGATCCGTCGTCGACGAGCATCCATATCGCGGGAAATAAGTTGTTTGCCAAATCACTGAGTCACCAGGTCGGCGTCCGCACTCGTTCACACGCCGTTCTTCTCCGCTTGCATCTCGATCGCGATGGATTCACTCCCGATCGAAACGGACTGCGTGCCGCTGGTATTGTCCTGCGAGGACGAAAACAAATTTGGATCGGTGCAGCCGTGAAGAAAATACTCCCCATCGCCTGTCGATTTCCGCCCTCGGGTGACGTTGGCGCACAGCATACGCTCAAGTCCGCCAAGTATCTGCCCGCGTCCGGCTGGCAGCCTATGGTGCTCGCGGTCAGCAACGGCAAGTTCGGGGAGTACCTGACCGGTCTTCTGGTGCAAGCTCTGGAAAACGCGTGATGGGCGCGAGAGAAGAACATTTGTCCAACAAATCTCTGAGTTACCAGGTCGGCGTCCTCACACTCGGCAACGTGCTGTCGTACGTGGTCGTGTTCTTTGTTCCTATTGTAAACACCCGGTCGCTCACGGTGGAACACTACGGGTACTATCGGCAGTTCTGGCTACTGTTCGAAACGATGTTTCCCCTGTTGATACTGGGTTTCCCCCGGAGCCTCATGTACTACCTGCCGCGGACTGATCGACCCGAGGAGAAATCGATCTACGTCACGCAGGCGATAGTGTTCCTTTTCGCCACCTCGCTCGTCGCCATCGTGATCTACACCGTGATGGGCCGGTTCCTGGGTGCGGGATTCGGCGCTCTGGTACGCGCATTCTACCTGCGGCTTTGTCTCTTCACCGTTTTTATGATCCTCTCGAGTTACATGGACACGGTGTTCGTGGCCGAGAAAAAGATCGTCAGCCAGGCCGTTTACGTTCCCGTCGCCTCGGCGGTGCTGGCCGTCACGGTCATGTCGGTTTCGTGGAGGACGGGGGATGTGAACGCATTGGTGACGGCCATCACCGTATACGCACTGGCGAGGTTCCTGTTCGCGATGGGTTACAGCCGGCGGGTGTACAAGCCTCGCCTCCGGCTTGTTTCGCTGGCCACAATGAAGGAACAGCTTTCGTACGCGATTCCGCTCGGCCTCAGCTCTATCGTCATCACCCTTCTCGGTCAGTCCGACAAGTTCATCATCAACCACTTCCTGGGCCGCGAAGCTCTTGCCATTTACTCGATCGGCGCGTTCCAAATACCGGTGGTGAACCTCGTACGCGGATCGATTGCGAACGTCACTTTCCCACTCATGGCGCAGTACGAGAAAGAGGGAAGAGTCGACGAAATCTTGCACTTGTGGAGACGTTCCACGGTGGCGCTGTCGGTGTTGTTTTTCCCCGTGTTCGTCGTCCTGGAGGTGATGGCGAGGCCGTTCATCAACGTTCTCTTCACCGAAACCTACGCCGCTGCGGCCCCCGTTTTTGCGATCTACCTGTTCATTTTCCTGACATCGACGGCTGATTGCGGGGTGGTCATAAACGCGTTCAAGAAGCAAGCGTATGCAGCCACAGTCGCGGGCATCGCTCTCGTGGTGAACATCGCTCTTGGGGTTACGCTCTACTATCAGATGGGACGGCTCGGCGTCCCACTCGCGTGTGTGATCACGTACTGGACCATGCATCTGGTGATGCTCTTCAAGTCGGCAAGTCTGCTGCGGGTTCCCTTCTCAGCGATGTTGCCGTGGGGCGGGCTGCTCTACCGGTTCGCGGTGGCCTGCGCGCCCGCCGTTGCGCTTTATGTGGCGCTCAGGTATATCGCGATCGATTCGATCGTGAAGCTCGGGCTGGCTGCGTTTGGGTATTTCGCGGTGTACGGGGGGATGTGTGTGGCCCTGCGCCTGATCACGATGCGGGAAGTCCGGTCGCTGCTCGGCAAAACCTGAGGACAAGACCGGAAGATCGAAAGCTAGCGCCGGGCGGGGAGGAGGCGGCGGATGCTCACGGAGCCGTCGTCGGCGCGCATCACCCACAACGTGATCGCCAACAGCACCAAGTTGCGAACGATCGCGAGCCAGCCGACGGGCAGGTTTCCCTCGGGACCGAAGCAACCGCAGTCGATGACGATCCCCTTAGCCAGCACAACGATCATGGCCGCGATGAACACGGTGAGCAGAATCGCGAGGGCTGCCGCCGCTTGCCGTGTGAAAACGCCGAAAATGAGGCAGGCGCCGGCTACGAGCTCGCTCCACGCCACCGCGATCGCGAAGAGATTGGAGACTGCGATCGGGAGGACCTGGTACGACCGCACCGACATCGCGAACTTCTGGGGACCCAGGATCTTCAAATAGGCGCCGTAGACGAAGGCGGCGCCGACAACAATGCGCAAGAGAAACAGTACTTCTTTTCGTCTCAGCAATCCCATGGCTAGTCAACCTTCGTTCCCTCGGCGGGATAACCGGCTTTTTGCCAGTATTCCCAGCCACCGGTAAAGACCCGCACGTTTGTATAACCCATGATTTTGAGTTCGGTCGCGAGCTGGTCGCTGAAGTCGCACGTGGGACCGAAGCAATAGCAGACGATCGCCGCGTCGGGGGACGCGAGCTCGGTGAGTCGCTCGTAGTACTCCGGGAGGCGGTCAAAGGGGACGTTGACGGCGCCGGCGATATGTCCCTCTGCATACACATCGACGGCGCGCGCGTCTATGATGATCACAGTCCCGGCCTCCATCATCGTCCGCAACTCTTCCATCGTCACCGACCCTTCGGGAACGGTAGTGCTGGCCGTTTCTCCCTGAGCGGCTGGCGCGGCGGCGGGACCCGTGGGATTGTCGAACACGGCGGCATTGTCCCCGCCGGAGCCACGGACTGCGGTCGAAATGGCCTCGACCTTCTGGATCAGGGGCATCGAGCTACCGCGTACGGAGTTGTGGATGACGCCGACAACGGCGGCAACCACCATGATCACAAGCCCGCCGGCGAGGTTGTGGATGAAGGTTTTCATGAGATTCTCTCCATAATAAAGCGAAGGCCCACCGGGCCGTGGCCACCGATAATAACGCATCGGCCAGCGGTTTTCCAGTAGATATGCGATGCGAAATTGTACCGTTTCCGCCCACCCCGAGTTCCGACCTTTTCCCCGCAATCGGCGCCGGAGGCGCCGTCCCCGCCGGGGTATGTGGAGGGGCAGGATTCGACTTGGCGGGGCGGGCGAAACGCGCTATCGTGCTACCGAAAGGATTTACAAAGCCGTTTATCACCTTTTCCCCTGCGGGCAGGCCGAGGCGACGCGTGCGCATTCACGCGTGGGGCGAGCGCCCATGGCCGCGCGATCAACCCAAACAACATGACAGACACACTCTCTTTCTTCGAATCCCTTTTCGGCGATCTCCTCGACCACGAACCCGAAGCCGGCAGCTATTACCGGCCGCGGCCGTACCGCAACGGCACGGTCCGGTTCCGCGAGTGCCACATGGGCGAGTTCGATCTGCGCCGAAAGCTCCTCGAGGAGGCCGGCCTCAACGTGTTCCTTTTTCCCGCGCACAGGATCCCCGGTTGCGATCTTCTATCCGACTCCGGCACCACGACCATGACGGTGGAGCAGTGGTCGCGGCTGATTCTGGGAGATGAGGCCTACGGATCGAACGAAGGGTTCTTCGAGCTTCGCGACCGGATGGTGGAAACTTTCGGTCCCAGTTGGGCGAAGCGCAATGACGTCCACGAAAACTTCTTCCTGTTCCATCAGGGTCGTGCGGCGGAGCACGCGTTGTTCGGAATCCTCAGCCGAGAGCTGGGCGCCGCAGCGCGGGCGGGGGAGGATGTGGTCTCACCCGAAGCGCTGGGCGCGGAGCTACGCGACCGCATCTCGCATGGGGCCGCGCGGGCGGAAGGGGCGTATTACATCGTTCCCAACAACTCTCACTTCGACACCACGGAAGGAAACGTGGAAGCCAACCGCATGGTGGCTTTGAACCTCCCGTGCCGCGAACACCTCGAAGACCGCCGTGACTTTCCTTTCCGCGGGAACATCCACCTGGAAAACCTCGAACGTCTCCTCGAGGCCGTCCCCGATCGCGTGCCGCTCGTTTACCTCACCATCACCAACAACACCGGCGGCGGGCAGCCCGTCTCCATGGAGAACATCAAGAAGACCCGCGCGCTCGCGCACCGTCACGGAGTGCCGCTCTTTTTCGACGCCTGCCGTTTCGCCGAGAATGCGTGGTTCATCAAGAACAAGGAGCCCGGCTACCGCAACCGCACCATCGCCTCCATCGTGCATGAGATGTTCGAGCAGGTGGATGGCTTCCACGCGAGCTTCAAGAAGGACGGATTGGTGAACATCGGAGGGGCGATACTGCTCAAGCCGGAGGGGCTATTTGTCGAGAAGTATCCTGGGTTCGCCGACCAGATCACCGACCATCAGATCCTCACCGAAGGGCATCCGACCTACGGGGGCCTTGCCGGCCGCGACCTCATGGGCCTCGCCGAGGGGCTGCGGACGGTAGTGCACGAGGAATACCTCGACGCGCGCATCGCGCAGGTGGTGCGATTCGGCGAGAAGCTCCGCTCGTACGACATCCCCGTGAGCGAGCCCATCGGGGGCCATGCCGTTTACCTCGACATGGACCGCTTCTTCGAAGGGACCAAGAGCCGCGACGAAGATCTCAAAGGGGTTGCCTTTACCACCCTGCTGCTTTTCGGCGGTCACCGCCTGTGCGAGCTCGGGATCTACGCCTTCGGCGCGTACCGCGGCGGCCGCGAGATCCTGCCCGACCCTCGCGTGAACAATGTGCGCGCGTCGGTCCCCAGACTTTCCTACGAGGACCAGGATCTCTTCGCGCTCGCGGAGATGATCCGCGTTCTGCATGAGCACCGCGATCGCATCCCGGGTGTCGAAGTGACCTACGGGCGCGAGTTGAACCTGCGTCATTTCAAGAGCCGCTTCCGGTTCAAGACCTAGTGCGCGTGGCGCGCCGGAGCGACGCTGCGGACCCCCACGACGATGGTGCCCGCGGCCCCTGGCTGCTTAAGTTCTTGTGAAAACAGTCACCACGCGCTTTCGCGCCAGGAATTATCCTCTTTACTGTTCACGCGGGAAACGGCAACATTCAGATGGGATTCGACGGAATCCCTCGTCCCCCTGATAGATAACGCGCTCTCGTATTGACTGCCGGCGCTGCCGGCAGTGCAAAATACGGTTCAAAGGCACACGAACTGCACCGTGAGCGAAGCTGCTTTCCCTGGAGAGAGTGAATGATCGACCAGGCGGTTTATGTCGCCGTGATACTGATTGTCGTCGGCGTGGTCGCGACGTACGTGTGGAAGTACCGTGCCGCGACGCGGCGCGCCGAGCAAATACTGCGGAAATCGGTCGCGGCGGGGCTCACGGAACCGGTGACGCTGCATCCGGAGGTGGATCCCAACATCTGCATCGGCACCGGGGCGTGCGTGAAAGTGTGTCCGGAGGGCGATATCATAGGGATAATCCACGGCCGGTTTTCGTTGCTGGCACCGAACAAGTGCATCGGCCACGGCGCGTGCATGACCGCTTGCCCGGTCAACGCCATCACCCTGGTGTTCGGCACCGCGAAACGGGGCGTGGATATCCCGCACGTCCGCGACAACTTCGAAACCAACGTGGATGGCATCTTCATCGCCGGGGAGCTGGGCGGGATGGGGCTCATCCGCAACGCCGTCACGCAAGGACGCCAGGCGGTCGATCACATCGCTGCCCGCGGCAAGAGCACGGACCCGTCGGTATACGACGTCGTTATCGCCGGAGCCGGCCCGGCGGGGTTGTCGGCGACCCTCCAGGCGGAGAAGCACAAACTGCGCTACTTGACGATCGACCAGGAGGACATCGGCGGAACCGTGCTCACGTACCCGCGTCAGAAAATCGTGATGACGCACCCCATGGACATCCCGCTATACGGCGAGTTCTCTCAGCGGGAAGTCTGCAAAGAAGAACTGCTCGGCCTGTGGCAGGAAATCATCGCGCGTACCGGTATTAGCGTCCAGAAGGAGGAACGTCTCGACAACGTCGCGCGCCGCAACGGCCACTTCGAGGTGACAACTTCCAAGGGCACGTACGCGGCAAGACACGTGTTGCTCGCCATTGGTCGGCGAGGGACGCCGCGAAAGCTGCAAGTCCCCGGAGAGAACTCGTCGAAAGTGACGTACAGGCTGCTGGAGCCGGAGCAATATCGGCACAAGCGGCTGCTCGTCGTCGGCGGAGGCGACAGCGCTGTGGAAGCGGCGCTCGCCCTGGCCCTGGAGCCGGGAACCAAGGTGACGCTCAGCTATCGCCAGAATGCGTTCTCGCGCGTCAAGGAGGAAAACCGGGAACGAGTCGCCCGCGCGCAGAAGAATGGCGCAGTCGAGGTGCTGCTCGAATCCGAGGTGGAACGGATCGACGGCGCCGCCGTCACGGTTCGCCATCGCGGCCGGGCGCTCGAAATCCCGAACGACTACGCCATCGTTCTGATCGGCGGAGAGTTGCCCACCCCGTTCCTGAGGAAACTCGGTATCGACATCGAGACCAAGTTCGGCAAACGGTGAGATTCCAGCTACTCCATACGCTGCTCAAGACGCTGTACGCTATCGGGATCGTGTTCGTGGCGGGGGTGCTGCTAACCGGCCTACCGTACTACAACCTGCCGCTGTCGGAGCGCCCGCACTCGGACTTGCACGAGGCGCTCAAACCGGCCGGGTCGTGGGGACACGGGTTGGGGGTGGTTGGGACCGCGATGCTCCTGTTACTGTTGCTGTACTCGGCCAGGAAACGGGGGGTCCTCGGGATGCGTTTCGGCCGCCTGAACCGCTGGCTGGACGTTCATATCTTCTTCGGCATCATGGGGCCGCTGCTGGTGACCTTGCATACAGCGATGAAATTTCACGGGATCGTCTCCGTGAGCTACTTTTCGATGGTCGGTGTGGCACTGAGCGGCGTGTTCGGACGGTATGTCTACAAGCAAATTCCAAGGGATGCGCGGGGGCATGAGCTTGGCCTCGAGAAAGCGCGCGAGCGCTTGACGGAAATCGAGCGCACGCTGGTCGGCACGCACGGGGTCTCGGCGGAAACCGCAAGCGTCATTCGCGAATTCGCTGCGGTCTCGAGCCGGCTCGGACCGTCCAAGATCCGTGGTCTCGTGACCGCCCTTTCACAGGATTTCACGATGGACCGCCGCACGCGCCGGTTGCGGCGTGCGCTGTCGAGCGGCCGTTCGCCGTCGCCAACGGGGGTGGTCGACGAGGTGGTCGCCCTGGCACGGGAGTCATCCGTGCTCCAGCGACGAATCGCGCTTCTCGACTCGATGAGTGAGATGTTCCATTACTGGCACGTGTTTCACAAGCCGTTTGCATATGTCATGCTGATCATCATGGTCGTGCACGTCGCCGTGACGGTTGCATTCGGATACAGATGGATATTCTAGGGCGAAGGCTGAGTCCCGA
>JBGSIK010000222.1:0-3430 GCA_041742575.1 Candidatus Krumholzibacteriia bacterium | reverse complement strand
TATTACCGTAAAATATTCCGCGACCGGGAGCGGGAGCCGGGAGAAAAAATCCGTGACCTCATCACCACGCTGCTCTGGGCGGTGCGGTGGAAGTTGCACGTGCGCAGTCAGCGGCCGCTGCTGGTGACGGTGAGCGGGTGCGACGGTTCGGGCAAGACACTGCAGGCAATGAGGCTCGCGGCGGCATTCGATACCTGTGACATCCGCAGGCGCGTGGTGTGGGCACGCGGTGCGTCATCTCCGTTCATGGCCCGGTGTCTGCGGCTGGCCAGGGCGGTGAGCGCGCGCAAGGTGAGCAAGCGCAGTGAACCCGCCCCGTCCCACGTGGGAGAGGAAGCGGAGGATCTCCGAATGGACGGAAGGCGCCGGATGCTTCGACATCCGCTGCTGCGGTGGATTTTCGCCTTGCTCTACGCCGCCGACCTGTGGTGGATTTACGGTTTTAAGACGCGGGCGTACCTGCGAGCGGGGTTCGCGGTTGTAGCCGACCGTTACGTCTACGATGGCCTGGTGGACTTCGCACTCATGTCGGGAACGGACGTGACGCGGCTGCCGTTGGCCCTCAAGTGGTTGCGATGGGCGGCGCCGCGCCCTTCGGTCGCGGTGTTACTCGACGTGGATCCGGCGGAAGCGCTCCGGCGCAAGCCGGAAGAGGGAAGCACGCGCTACTTGGAGGCGGCGCGTGAGGCGTTCCTGGCGCTCTCCCGGTCGGAAAAGATGCGTGTAGTGCCGCCCGGATGGTCGCCCGAGGAAGTGCAAACAGCGCTGGTGCTATTCGGCTTCGGTGCTTTCTACCGGAGCTACGGAACGGTGCTCAACTGGCTGCTGTATTCGGACCCGAGGCAGCTCAACCCCGACGTGCAGCGCCCCGAAAGGAATGTGGCGGAGCGGCGATGAAGGTGCTCGTTTTCACCAACATGTATCCTTATGCCGGCCTCCCGTTCTACGGGACTTTCGTGCGAGATGAGGTGGGGGCACTCCGCGCGGCCGGCGTGGACGTGGACGTATACTTCGTGAACGGCCGTGCGAACAAGCTCCGCTATTTCGCTTGTCCCTTCGGGTTCGCGCGGCGGGTGCGATCGCGCGCGTACGACATCGTGCACGTTCATCATTCCTTCTGCGCGTTCGTGGCGACGATGCAGCGAAGCACGCCGGTGGTGTGGACGTTCCACGAGGGTGAGATCACGAGCACCGATGACATCACCCGCGCCGACCGCTCCATCAAGCGACTCGCCTATTCCAAGCGCTTCAAGCGCGCGATGGCGCGCCGTGTCGACGTGGTGATTGTGGTCTCGGAGCACCTCAAGGACCCGCTGCGGAGGCCGGACGCGCTGGTGATTCCCGCCGGCGTCGACACCGCGTCTTTCCGGCCCATGGACAAAACGGAGGCGAAGACTCGTCTCGGGCTCGAAGCTACCAGGCGCTACGTGCTCTTCCCCTCGGAACGCGGCCGCGTGGAGAAACGGCATGATCTTGCCTTGGCCGGTGTGGAGAGATACCGCGCCCTGGGGGGAGACGTGGAACTGCTGCGCTTGGAGAACGTGCCCCACGAACAGGTGCCGCTGTACATGAACGCGAGCGAGGCGGTGCTGATGACGTCCGCATTCGAAGCATCACCCGTCACCGTCCGCGAGGCTCTGTCGTGCAACGTGCCGGTGCTGAGCACGGACGTGGGCGATGTGCGCGCGGTGATAGGGGATTTGGACGGCTGCTTTCTGGTCGAGGATGATCCGGAGGACATCGCCCGAAAACTGCGCACGGCGCTGGATCGACGCGCGCCGTTCGCGGGGCGGGAAAAGATGCTGGTGTATTCACTCGACCGGACGGCGAAACAACTGATCGCTTTGTACGAGGAGCTGGCACGAACGAGGGCGAAAGCGGGCGAAAGCGAGCGAAAGCGAGGGGAAAAAACGTGACGGATAGCGCTCGATCGGAAACTCGGGGGACCGTGTGCATCGTGCGGCACAGCTACTACCCGGCCGAGTTGAACGTCAAGCGGGAGGCGGAAGCCCTTCTGGATGACGGGTTCCGTGCCCATGTGATCTGCCTGCGCGGGGAAGGGGAGGCCGCGCACGAGGTGATCGACGGGGTGGAAGTCCACCGGTTGCCGGTCGGTCACCAGCGCGGACGGATTCTACGATACCTTATCGAGTACAATGCCTTCTTCACGCTCGCGTCGTGGAAGCTCTGCGCTTTGCACCGGCGACACAAGTTCCGCGTCATCCAGGTGAACACGATGCCGGACTATCTCGTCTTCACGACGATGCTTCCCAAGCTCTCGGGGGCCAAGGTATTGCTGCACATGCACGAGCCGATGCCGGAGCTGTTCGGAACGTTGTTCGACCGGTCCTACGGGAAGCTGGTCGTGGCCGCGATCAAGCTCGCGGAGCGATCGAGCCTTCGATTCGCGGACCGGGCGCTGACGGTCACGCAGGAGATGCGCGACAACTTCGGGGCGCGCGGGGCCGACGTCGACAAGATCACGGTGATCGTGAACGTCCCCGACGACAGGCTCTTTCGGCTGGAGCGGTTCGCCCACCTCGCCGATCGCGTCGCGGCCGTGAAACGGGAAGAGCGGCGGCAAGGCAAGTTCCGCGTGCTGTGCCACGGAGCCATAGAGGAGAGGTACGGCATCGACCTGGTGGTGCGAGCCGTGGCGAAGGTCAAGGACCGCATCCCGGGTATCGAGTTCCGCGTCATGGGCAAGGGCGACTATCTTCCGCAAGTGCTGGATCTCGCGAGAGAGCTTCGGGTGGAAGATCGCGTGAATTACCTGGGATTCGTACCCTTCGAGACGATGATCGAGGAGATACTGTCCGCGGACGTGACCGTGGTGCCGGTGCGCGCGAACCCCTATTCGGTACTCGTGCACACCAACAAGATGTACGAGTACGTCGCCTTGCAGAGACCGGTGGTGATATCGAGGCTGCGCTCGGTGGCGGCGTACTTCGGCGAGGACTCGCTGGTGTTCTTCGAGCCGGGAAACGCGGATGACCTGGCGGAGAAGCTCCGCTACGTGTTCGCGCACCCGGAAGAAATGGCGGGGCGCATCGCCAAGGCGAACGAGGTATACGAAACCTACCGGTGGGACCGCGAGAAACAGAAGTACCTCGGCGTCTACCATTCCCTGCTGAACATTCAACCCTGATCCGCGGCGTCGTGGTGCTGGACCCTGGCCTCCCGGCTTGAATCCTCGTCGCTTGTTGTGGCGGGGGCGCACCCGAGCTTCGCTGCTCGGGTCCTCGCGCGCGCGGTGTCGAAGCGCGCTCCGGACTCGCGACTCAGCTCGTGTGCGTCCCCGCCTAGATGCCTCGATTCGACAACACAGAACGGGGGGGGCGCCCGACGGCCGCCCCTCTCGATTCATACACGAATGTCGACGGTGGGGCGAGCGGGACGTCTTGCGGGTTCGACGCGACCTCCGCAGCGC
>JBGSIK010000221.1:0-4181 GCA_041742575.1 Candidatus Krumholzibacteriia bacterium | reverse complement strand
CGCGAACTTCGACACGAGGTAAGTCGGTATCCCCGATGCATCGCCGAATGGCTCGTCGTAGATATCGGGCAGGCGCGGGATGATCTCGAGCGCCGTTCGCGGATCGAGGTACAACTCGTGATGATCCGTTCCCAGGTGGTCGGCGACCGCTTTCGCCGCTTTGGCCTCGTCATAGGCCCGGTCGGTGAAGCCGATCGTGAACGTCTCGATGCGCGACGTGGCGTTCTTTTGGAGGAGGGCCGCGACCGTGGACGAGTCGATCCCGCCGCTCAGGAAAACTCCCACGGGGACGTCGGATACCATGCGCAGCTCGTAGCTTTCCGTGAGTATCCGCTCCAGCTCCTCGACCGCTTCGCGCTCGGCCATGACGTGGTCCGGACGCCGGCGGTAGCAGTCGAACACGCTCCAGTACTCGCGGTCCTGCACGCGGCCCTCGGCGTCGACGGTGAGGATATGGCCGGCTTCGAGCTTGTTCACATCTCGAAAGATGGTGCGGGGCGCCGGCACGTAGGCGAGCTTCAAATAGAGCTCGAGGGCCCCGCCGTCGATCTGGCGCGGCATCTCGGGGTGGGCGAGTATCGCGCGCAGCTCGGACGCGAACATGAACCGCTCCGCGCTACGGCAGAAGTACAGCGGTTTCACACCCGCCCGGTCTCGAAGGAGGTGGAGCTTGCGTTCCTTCCCGTCCCACAATGCGATCGCGAACATGCCGCGGAACTGCTGAACGGCCTCCAGCCCCCACTCGCGGTACGCGTGGATGATCACTTCGGTGTCGGAGCGACTGTGAAACGTGTGCCCGCGTTCGATCAGCCGATCTCGGATCTCGTGGAAGTTGTAAATCTCCCCGTTGTGAACGGTCCACACGTCGTCGAACCCCATCGGTTGCCGGCCGGCGGGAGTGAGGTCCAGGATGGAGAGGCGCCGATGGCCGAGTCCGAGCTGGCCGGAAGGATCGATGAAGACGCCGTGATCGTCCGGACCGCGGTGGGTGAGCGTGTCGCGCATGGACTCGACAAGCGCCCGGTCCACCGGTCTCCGGAATTCCCATATGCCGACGATGCCGCACACGGTCCTGACCAGCCTCCCGCCGCCCCATCAGGCGACCGAGGGTATTCTACGTGATGCGGGCCGGGGGACAAATCGATTCTTGCGCGCCGCAATCGCCTCAGGGGCGCGTCTGCGGCGCACCCGATCCCGTTGCGGCCGACGCCGCCGTCCCGTATACTCGACCGGATCGTGCGCATGGAGCCAGCATACCGAGAATTCGAACACTCCGGCGATATCGGCATCGAAGCGTGGGGTCAGGACAATGCGCGCGTTCTCGAGAACGCGACGCGCGGGTTGCTGTCCCTCATGGTCCGCAGTGAAGTGGAGGGGAAGGTCGAACGGAAGCTGGAGGTTTCCTCGGCAAGCCCGGAGGACTTGCTTGTGGATTGGCTGTCGGAGGTGATCGCGAGCGCGTCGATGCACGGCGAGGTCTACGGGGACGTGGAGGTGGAGCGGGCGACCTCGCATGCCGCCTCGGGCCTGTTGCGGGGCGAGCGGGTGGACCCCGGGCGCCACGAGTTGCGCTTCGAAGTCAAGGCCGCCACGTACCACGGTTTGTTGTTCGAGGAGAGCGGATCGGGTTTTCACGCGCGGGTGATTTTCGACTTGTAGCGGGCTGCGCCGGGCTCCGACGCTCCGCTGAGAGGTGGAGGTAAGACGGTATGGACAAAGCGCTGCACGTGTGGGTGGAGGGGCGGGTTCAAGGCGTGTTCTTCCGCGATACCACGCGGCGCAAAGCGAGCGAGCTCGGTCTGCGCGGGTGGGTGCGCAATCTTCCGGACGGCCGGGTGGAGGCCATGTTCGTCGGGAGTGAGGAAGCGTGCGAGAAGGCGCTGGACTTCGTCGGCGAAGGCCCACCGGGCGCGGTGGTGAGACGGACGGAGAGTCGGTGGGAAGATCTTCCCCGGCAGGAACTTTCGGGTTTCGAAATCCGCGGGTGAGATTTCAACGGGGGAGAAACATGGCGCCCTCCGGTATCCGGAAGGGGGCGATCGCGTGGATGACGTCGGCGGGGATCCGCCGGACGCGATGGTCGGGATCGACGCACGCGTGCTTGGTCCAACCCGACGCCAGCAATGTGGAGTCACGCGTCACGCGATAGGCGAAGACCACCACGCGGCTCCTGAGTTCCGCCACACCGGTCTCGACACGGACGACGTCGTCGTACTCGGCCCCGACGAAAAACTTGACCTGACATTCGACCACCGGCAGCAGCAGGCCGGACTCTTCCATGGCGCGGTAGGAGCGTCCGCCTTCGCGCATGAGCCCGGTACGGCCGAGCTCGAACCACAACAGGTAGCTGGAGTGATGGGCGATGCCCATCCGGTCCGTCTCCGCGTAACGCACGCGTATTTCGGTTGTATGCGTCCGCATGCGCCCTACCGTACAAAAAATCGCGTGGACTTTCAGCTGGTTTTTTTCTATAGTGAGCGGGCGAGCGGCGCAAAACCCCCGTTTCGGATCGGGTATTTCATCGCTTGAAGATCCCGTAATCTACCTATTGATTTCAATTGTGATGCCGAAGGAGATTCGTCATGCCTGGTGAATTCAAGAACGAAGCACTGGTTGATTTCAGCAAGCCCGAGAACGCCACGAAAATGCAGAATGCCCTGGAGAAGGTGCGCGCGAGCCTGGGTCGGGAGTACCCGCTCGTGATCGGCGGGGAGAAGATCTCGACCAAGAACAAGATCAACTCCATCGATCCGTCCAATCCGGAGCAGGTCGTGGGCGTGGTGTCGAAGGCCGATCGCAAGCTGGCGGAAAAAGCGGTCACGGCGGCTGCGGAGGCGTTCGAGAAGTGGCGGTTCACACCGGCCTCGGAAAGGGCCAAGTGCCTGTTCGAAGCGGCGCGGATCATCCGCGAGAGCAAATTCGAATTTTCGGCGTGGATGTGCTACGAAGTGGGCAAGAGCTGGGCCGAGGCGGACGGCGACACCGCGGAGGCGATCGATTTCCTCGAATTCTACGGGAGAGAAGCGCTTCGCCTGGCCGAAGACCAGCCGCTGACACGGGTCGCGGGTGAGAGGAACTCTCTGGAATACATACCGCTCGGCGTGGGCGTGGTCATTCCGCCGTGGAATTTCCCCTTCGCCATCATGGCGGGCATGACCAGCGCCTCGTTCGTGGCCGGGAACACCGTGCTGCTCAAGCCGTCCAGCGACGCGCCCGTGATCGCCGCGAAATTCATGGAAGTGCTCGAGCGGGTGGGCGTGCCGCACGGAGTCGTGAACTTCGTGCCGGGGAGCGGCGCCGAGGTCGGAGATTACCTCGTCCAGCATGTGAAGACGCGTTTCATCGCCTTCACGGGATCGAAGGAAGTGGGACTTCGGATCAACCGCGAGGCTGCCGTAGCGCGCGAGGGTCAAATCTGGATCAAGCGTGCGATCCTGGAGATGGGCGGCAAGGACGCGATTGTCGTCGACCGTGAGTGCAAACTCGACGATGCGGTCAAGGGCGTGCTCTTCTCAGCGTTCGGTTTCCAGGGGCAGAAGTGCTCGGCTTGCTCGCGGGCGATCATCGTCAAAGACGTGTACGACGAGTTCGTGGAGAAACTGGTTCCCCTGGTGAATGCGATCAAGCAGGGGCCACCGTACGATTCCAAGGAGACCTACCTGGGTCCGGTCGTGAACGAGACGGCGTGCGAGAACATTCTGGGGTACATCGAGACCGGGAAAACCGAGGGCGAACTCCTTGCGGGAGGGATGCGGGGTGCCGGCAGAGGCTACTTCATCCAGCCGACCGTGTTCGGCGACGTCGCACCGGAAGCCACCATCGCGCGGGAGGAGATCTTCGGGCCGGTGCTGGCGCTCGTCAAGGCGAAAGACTTCGACCACGCGATCGAGATCGCCAACAACACCGAATACGGGCTCACGGGAGCGGTCTATTCCACCAACCGCGACCACCTCGAGAAGGCCCGGAAGCTGTTCCACGTGGGGAACCTCTACTTCAACCGGAAGTGCACCGGCGCTCTGGTGGGTGCGCACCCCTTCGGCGGGTTCAACATGTCGGGGACGGACAGCAAGGCGGGCGGCCGGGATTACCTGCTGCTCTTCACGCAGGCGAAGGCGATGTCCGAGAAGGTGTAAAGAGTCGGTGCCGGGGCGTCCCAGGTTTCGTGCGATCGAAAAGCCGGC
>JBGSIK010000220.1:0-4184 GCA_041742575.1 Candidatus Krumholzibacteriia bacterium | reverse complement strand
CCACCAGGCGGCTCGGGAAGCTCAGCAATCCCAACAATACGAACATGGTGATCTGCGCCAACCAGGCCGCGCCGTCGTGGAACAGGAAAACCCCGCGACGAAACACCAGGCGGCCTGAACCGAGCACCACGCCGGCAATGTACACGGCCAAGAAGCCGCTGCCTCCCACGGTCGCGGTCGCGCCATAAGCGACCAGGGCCGCCGCCCCCGTGAGGACGGGGTACAAACCCGCCGCGTCGAGGTTGACCCGCTTGACCGCAGCTCCCGTGACGCGCCCCACCATCCATCCCACCACCGCCCCCAACGCCAACTGTTTCACGAACAGCCACGCCACGCCGGGGCCCGGCGTAAGCCGGCCCAGCACCAGCTCGATGCAAATGACCGTGAGGAGGACGGCCATGGGGTCGTTGGAGCCGCTCTCCAACTCCAACGTCGCCGCCACTCGCTCCTTCACACGGTCGCCTCTGGATCGGAGCACAGCGAACACGGCGGCCGCATCGGTGGACGACACGATGCTGCCGAGGAGCATGGCTTCGAGCCACGACACCCGCAGGATCGTCACGGCCGCTGCCGCCACTCCCACAGCGGTCAGGACCACGCCCACGCTCGCGAGCACCAGCGACGGGGCCATGACGCGTCGAAAGGTGGACATCTTCGTCCGCAGGCCGCCGTCGAACAGAATCAACACCAACGCTATGGTTCCCACACCGTGGGCCAGGGTGTAGTTTTCGAATGCGATCCCACCCGGCCCCTCCGAACCCGCCAGCATCCCTACCACGAGGAACAGCACAAGCACGGGGAGTCCAACGCGGGTCGAGAGCTTGCTCGACGCAATCCCGAGGATCAGCAGAACGCCGGCCACCAATATCAGGTTGTCTACGGGGAACATGTGTGCGAACCACCGGCTCTTCCGGATGGGTCATGGTTACCAGAATGACAAAGGTGTCATCACCGCAGAAGCGCGAATCGCTTGATTCTCCGTTGCGCTACAAAGGCCCTCACTTCGGGCCGACGGCCCCAGCGGCCGGCCAGGTTGTATCCTCCACGCGCTTCAGCGTCATTTCAAGGAAGCGAATCGGTTCTCCGCCGGGCACAATTCTGTCCCCTACCTCTTTCCATGTGCCATTGCTGATCTCTGACGTATACCGCATCACCATGGGCCCGGCAGGGATCTCCCACTGGAATCCGTTTTCAGTAGGTGTGATGACGAAGTCCCCGACGCGGCCCTGCGCGTACGAGCGCATGTTGTAAGTCTTCGTGTTCGGATCGTAGGAGATAATGGCAAACGCGTTGAAGCCGACTCTTCCATCCTCCTCGTACCCTCGCCCCTCGATGACCTTTATCGCTCCGTCGAGGAAGGGACCAACGCGCTCCGTCTGCGTGAGCTGGTGCTTCTCGCCCGATGGCAGCAGCGTCCAGGCGGAGCCTCTCCACACTCCATCCATCATGGCGAACCGGCCCATTGCTTCCCGTTGGGCGGAGATGAGCGCGGCCGGATCCGGGCGTCCCTGCCCCACAACAGTCGACGGCGCTACTGCCGCCGCCAATGAAAGTCCAAGCACGGCAACTGCAAGTCTGAACATTCGTATCCTCCTTCTGATGATCGTTGTTGGTTTCGGACACTTGAGACTACTTTGGACCTTCGGCTTTCTCGTTCAAAAACGTTAACTCGGCTTTCTTTCACCCCCGCCACGCACCCTGGTCAATATAACGACCGCCTGCGGTCAACAAAGGGGCAAAGCTCCGTTCGCTGCTCAGTTTGTTTCGACCTTGTCTGCAAAAAGGAAATCACCAATGATAATCCCGCTCAGCATGACCTTAATGGGAAGGATTCTGCAGTCCTTGAACACGAAGACGCAGGCGCATCATCCTACGCATGAGCATCCTCGTAATCAGTTCACATTGGGCCTAACGCATCAAATCAACCGCTGCGTCGAGCGCCGTCCGCTGGATTTGGCTGAGGGGGAACATCTTCAGCCCACAATGTTCTATTGTAATGGGTTTTTCGAGGAAGAGTCAAATCGGCTTAATTCGTCGGGGCAAGTGGGCGAATCGGAACACCCTCGGTTCCGTGGACCTCCGGGCGGATGCCCAACGACGAAGCCCACCGGCGGCTTCGTCGTCGGCGGTACTTCGGTGGATTCAGATGAACGGTGACTCCGAGCGTGCGCCGCGTTACGAGCGTGCGAGTCGTTTGCCGAACGCTCGCACTCTGAACGCGAGTGTCACCAGGAGAACGCCGAACACGACGGCGTAAACGCCAATCAGCCACAGCACGGCGAGCGCGCCTGCTGCCGGCCGGGCCATGAGGATGAAGCCGAACAGAATCGATACAAGTCCGCCCAGAACGAGTAGCCACTCGCCCGCTATCTCTTTGCGCAAGCGGACCGCGGCCACGATCTCAAGAACGCCGGTCGCCATCGCCCAGATCGCAATGTAGAACAGCAACGCGAGCGCGGTGACGCCGGGCGCCGCGAAGGTCAGGATTCCGACGCCGACGCCCACGAGCCCCCACAGAGCCAGTACCCACCTGTTCTCGCCCTCGTTGCCTCCCACGATGGCGGCCCAGATGCCGAGGATGCCGTCCACCAGGATGTAGACGCCGAAGAGCAACACCAGCGTCGCGATTGAAATCCCGGGTAGAAGCCAGACCAATATGCCGAAGGCTATCGCGACGAGACCACGGAGCAACAGCGCCCACCAGTTGCGGGAAAGAACGGCGGCCAGTCGGTTCTCTATAACGTTCACGATTCACCCCTTTTGGTTAATGGTTCAACAACAGGTAATCAAGCCTGCCGGCGGCACAAGATGTCAAGCAGAATCACCATCCCGCGGGACTCATCCCTTCCTGCTGGAGGTGTTGGTTTCAACCCATACTGCAAATGCATGCATGTATTTCACGGCGAATTCCCTGATGGAATCGTCAATGAGACTACCAGTCCCATCGAAGAGCTTCGCCGCATTCCCGATGTACGCTTCAGGCTGCTGCATGGTCGGAACATTGACGGCGACGAGTGACTGACGCAGATGGTGGTTCGCGCCAAATCCTCCGATCCGGCCGGGTGAGACGCTCATCACTGCGCCGGGCTTTCCATCCCACACGCTTTTTCCACCGGGACGGGAACCGACATCGATGGCGTTCTTCAGGACGCCGGGAACTGATCGATTGTACTCGGGGGTGACAAACAAGACGCCGTCACACTTCATTACTTGTTCCCGAAACTCGGTCCAAGCAGCCGGCGGATTACCGTCGAGATCTTGATTGTAGAGCGGAAGGTCGCGAATCTCGATGATCTCGAGCTTCAGAGGTTCAGGCGCAAGTGCCGCGAGCGCCTTCGCCATTTTCCGATTGAAAGATTCTTTGCGAAGACTTCCCACAAGAACAGCAATCTTCACTTGTGCCATAGCCTTTCTCCCTTCATGGTTTCCCTGGTTTCTTATTCCATGCCCTCGAGGCCTGCCCGACGACTATCCATGATTGTTGCCTTTCCGGGCCTCTTTCGGTTCGTAGGATAACAAGACGTTCCCGTTCGCGAAGGCCCGCGCCTGCGTGAGCCGAAGGGACACTGTTTCTCTGACGCCTTCAAACATCGTCCGGCCTCTGCCGAGAACAACGGGAACGACGACAATCTGATACTCATCGATCAGACCGTAGTGAGCGAGTTGGGAGACGATGCTGCCGCTGCCCAATATCGCCATATCCTGCCCCGGCTCGTACTTCATTTTCCGAATCTCAGCTATCAGGTCGCCCTTCACCAGTGTCGTGTTGTTCCAGGACGCCCCCTCCAGTGTTCTCGAAAACACAACTTTGGGCAGATTGTTCATTCTCTCGGCCACAACGGGCATCAGTTGTGCCGCAAGCGGTGTAGGCCAAAAGCTCGACATGAGTTCGTAGGTGATCCTGCCGAACAACAGCACGCCGCCGCGACTGGCATTGCCTTCCATGAACGTTTCCCACTCCGCGTCCGGGTTTGCATTGTGCGCAAAGCTCATGTCACCGTCCGCGCCGGCGAAGTAGCCATCGAGTGACGTGGAATTGAAAACGATTAGTTTTCGCATGTCTCTTCTCCCTGCCGGCGGGTCAGGTGTGACCGTCTTGCTTTCGGCACGGCTCATCCTCCCGTCGATTAATCCCTTCTGAAAATCGAGGCGTAGTCCCTGGCGTACTGCTCGAAGGAGATGGC
>JBGSIK010000219.1:0-3238 GCA_041742575.1 Candidatus Krumholzibacteriia bacterium | reverse complement strand
GCATCCGGTTGGTGCGCGTGTAGGTGGGAAGTCTCACTAAACCGCTCACCATGAGCGCGCCCGCCTCCCCTTCGAGCGGCACCACGTGGTGCATGGTCGTGCCGCCGAGCACGGAAGCGACGCGCTCTCGCCACGACGGCGCCGGCAGGAAATCGAGCACGTGCCGGTTGTCATCCATGTAGTGGAACTCGACGTCGGGCAGTATGAGCGCGAAGGAGAGAATCGTTTCCAGAATCCGTTTTCGCTCGGTGAGCGGCGACTTCAGGAATCGCTTGCGCGCCGGTGTGTTGAAAAAGAGATCCCTCACCCGGACCGTGGTCCCGCGCTCGTGGGGCGCCGGCTCGCTGGCGGCGATCGACTTCCCGTCGATAGCGATCTTCCAGCCCTCCCCTTCGCTGCGTTCGCTCGAGACGAGCTCGAAGCGCGACACCGCGGAGATACTGGCCAGCGCCTCCCCTCGAAAACCGTACGTGGTGATGCGAAGCAGGTCGTCCGCATCGAGAATTTTGCTGGTGGAGAAGTTGCGCGGGGCGAGTTCTACATCCTCACGCGACATTCCCTTGCCGTCGTCCCGGACTTCGATCAACTCCTCGCCGGCTCCGGTGGTGCGCACGAATATGCGCCGGGACCCTGCGTCTATGGCGTTCTCGAGAAGCTCCTTCACCACCGAGGCCGGACGCTCCACGACCTCCCCCGCTGCGATCCTGCGGGTCACCTCGTCCGACAGCACGTGAATGATCGCCATGTTCCCGGCCTCCTCCGGCCCGTGGGCATGACGGTAGCACGCGGGAACAGCCGGGTTCAACGAAAGTCGGGCGCGGGCGCGCTACCGCAGGCTTTTTTCTGTTGAAAACCGAAGGGGCGTGGCTCAGTGCTCGTTCTGGTGAGGCTGCAGGCTCTTCTCCACCTCTTCGAGGAGCGCCTCCGGGGTCCGCGCCGTTCCGGGGTAGAACGTGTGGCTTACCAGGACATCCTCGGTCGAGATGGGGTGGCCGCTCACCGTCGAGAAGTCCTTGAGCAGATAAAGCATGAGCCGCGAGACGAGGAAGCGGATGCGCGGCGATCCCTCGAGCGAAACCATGGCGAAGGTGTCGCGCCGGATCCACATACCGTAGTCCGTCTTGCGGGTACGGGTCTGAATACCGCGCGTGATCTCGTCCACCAGTGACAGGGCCTCGTCGTTCGCGGCCGCGAACAGATTCTCCAGCGGGTTGATGCGCAGGAGGAGGAGAGCGAAAGAGTGGTGATATCGATCGGAACGGGACATCTCGCTCGCCAGCACCTTCTTCAGCCGGTTCGAGTTGTCGTGGAGGACATCGTCGTAAGAACGCGCCGCGACCTCGGCGGCGGCCTTGCCCGGCAGCGACAAGGTGCGCACCACCGGTTCGGCGATGGAAACGATGTGCTGCAGGATGGTGCGGTCCAGATCGGAGAAGGTGGCGTCTTCCAGCGGGTTCGTCGGGCGTTTGTCGTACGCGATGATGCCCCCGCGGAACGAACCCTCCAGCCGCACCGGCACCGCCAGCAGCGAGTGGTATGCGGGCACGCGGTCCCGCGCCTCGGGCGCGAAGTTCAGGAAAGCGAGACTGAAGGCCTCCGGCTTTTTCCTGAGCTTGAGGAATCGCTCCTCGTCTTCCTCCAACCATCCGCCGGAAGGATCGGGAACGGCTTCGAATCGCGCGATCTTCCCCGCGCTTCCCTCCGCCCCTTGGATCCGCACCGACACGCGCTCCGCTTCCAACGCGTCCGAAACCAGGCGGGCGAGGTAATCGCAGAGGTCATCGAGCGTGTGACAGGTGAGCAGCACGGGAGCCGCATCGGAGACCTTGCCGAGCGCCTCGAGCTCCCGGCGCAGGTTTTTCTCGCGCTTCTCCGACGCGATGAATCGGCTCAGCTCCAGTGTCACCGAGTCCTTGATGAGGATGAACTCGTCCAGCTTGTGCGGGTCGCTGAACTCCATCATGAGGACGCCCAGGTTGTCCTTGAGGAACAGAGGCACGAACGCGAACGAGGACAGCAGCACGTGCGGTTCGCCGCGATGCTCGACCGCCTCGGTGAGCACGATGGTGCGGCGTTCGAGAAACGCGCGCGACAGCGCCCCGCGCTCGCACTTGATCATCTCCGGATGTTGCGGGATGCGACGGTTGGAACCCCCGAGTATGAGCCAGTCGCCTTCCTGAGTGCCGACGAACACTTCCACCGTGTCCGCGCCCACCAGCTCTCCCAGCAGGTTGGAGATGAGTGAGAACTTGGCCTGCGACGAAATCGATTTCTCAGTGAGTTCGCCCATCGACTGGCGGAGGTTGAGCTCGCGGTGCCGCACCTGCGTCTCCTGCAACTTCAACGATTCGTTCAGCACGCGGGAGATGCGGGCGCTCAGGCGTTCCAGCGTGTGCAACCCTTCTTCGTTCAGTTCGCGGGAGGGCGAATCGGAGGAAACGTTCAGGACGCCCAGGAGCCGGTATTCCCATACCAGCGGCACCGAGATCCCGCATCGTATTCCGGTGCGGTCGCGGTCGACGGGGTAGAGCCTCTGATCTCGAGATTCGCGAATCAGCCGCCCGCGGCGCTCCTTGGCGACAGCGCCCGCGATGCCGTCCCCCAGCTTCTGGCGCGTGTTCCGCACCACGCGTTCGCTCAAGCCGGTCGCATAGGCGATGTAGAGCTCGCTCGACTCCTCCGAGTACAGCATGATCGATCCGGCCGTCGCGCTGACGGCTTGCACGGCGACATCCAGCAGGAACTTGAGCAGTTTCTTGCGGTCGAAGAGCCTTTCGAAGGCCGAGAGGGCGTCCTCCACGGAATAGGTCTCCGAGTCCCCCCCATCCCCAACGACGGCCGTGACCGGGGCGACGTCGGCAACCGCCGTCGGTTTGATCCCGAACAGCGTGAGAGCCTCGGACTGGGAGATGACGCGGGCGCCGGCGCGCGACAGCACAGAGAGCTCCGTTTCGAAAGCCGTCCGGGGTTCGGACACCACCACGTACTCCAGCGTCCCGGTTCGGGAGAGGTCATCGCTTTGCGAGATCCTCGGGATCCCGAGGATCTCGGCGATTTCCAGACCGACAGCGGAAGAATCCTTGTCGTAAACGAAGGCGATTTCGACCTGGCGCTGCTTGTGGAGCTCGCCCAGAACGAACAGATCCTTCTCCTGTCCGCCGAGGAGACAACACCGTATCTTATTATTTGGCATTGGCTTGGTGTGTTTGCCTCAATCAACACGCGAAGGAACGCCCCC
>JBGSIK010000218.1:0-1759 GCA_041742575.1 Candidatus Krumholzibacteriia bacterium | reverse complement strand
GCGTTCCGCGTTCCCGCGCTCGACGCGCTGCGCGATATCATCGCGGGCGTCGGCGAACCGATCCTTTCGACCAGCGTCAACCGGAGCGGTGAGCCCCCGCTCGACACACCCGCCCGGATCCGGGAAGCGTTCGGCGCGCGCGTGGATGCGATTGTCGCGGGAACGAAAGGAGCCGCGGTGGCGGCTTCGACGGTGGTGGACGCCACCGCAGAGCGCCCGGTGGTCCTGCGCAAGGGCGCTTACGACTGGGAAGCCGCAGGTTGGGGGAATCCCTCGAAGCGGTGATTCTTGTACGCGTCGCACTTCGAGCACAGGAGAATGTCCCTTCTTCGCCCCTGTTCGAGCAGAGCGCGGTAGCGCCGGTTCACTTCGCCTTTCCATATTTCCAGGACGTGCTCTCGGGTGACATCCCCGATCACTCCCCGTTCGTGCGTGTCCCAGCAGCACAGCGTGGCCTTGCCGTTGACGAAGAAGAACATCTCCCGCAACACTTTCTTGCATGGCAGCTGGACCGGTTCCACTCCGGGGTCCCACGGCCAATGGTACATCTCCGTGATCACCGCCCGCGCCCCGGCCTTGGTCCAGAAATCGACGTAGTCGCGGTGCTCGTGCGCGTTGTCCACCGTCCCTATCATTCGCACCTCGATCCGATCCGCACAGCCCCTTGTCTTCGCCAATGCGATGAAGGCGAGCGTCCTCTCCACCGTGAGGTCGAAGTCGATGCCGACGCGCGATTTCGCGAAAGTCTCCCGCGAAAGCCCGTCGATGGAAAAACGAATACCGTCGATGCCGATGTCGATGATCTCGCGCGCCAGGGCCTCCTTCATGAGTTCGCCGTTGGTGTTGAGCTCTATCTTCGCAGTGGGGTCTTTGCGAATGTAGCGCATGATGTCGCACAACCGGCTGTCGGCCAGGGGCTCGTTGACCATGAACGGGCGGTAGGTGATCCCGAGAGCGCGCGTCTCGTCCACGATCTTCATCCACACTTCGTCGAGCATCCGCTTGGGCCGGCGGGTGAGCAGATGGTGCGGGCAGAACGGGCACTCGGCGTTGCACGCGATGGTGGTTTCGATCTGGATGTAATCAGGATGGGGTGGCATGAACACGGTCGTCTCTCCTCTCGCAGGGAGTTGTTCGCCCGGATTCCGCGTTTCGCCGCGCGCGGTAAAAAGCGCTATTCTACAGGTATTCGGCGATCGCCTCTAAGTATTTTTCGGTGGCGCCGAGCTGCGATTCCACGTAGCGGCGCGCCCTGGCCCCGGCGGCCTCCCTCGCCGATCTGTCCTCGAGCAGCTTCCGAAGCAGGTTGCGGATTTCCGTCTGGTCGCGAACGGGAAACGCGGCTTCCGCTTCGATCAATCTGAGGGCCTCGAAAGAATTATCGTGGACAGGTCCGAACAGGACCGGCAGGCCTTCGACCGCCGGCTCGATCACGCTGTGCACGCCGGTGGAGAAGCTCCCGCCCACATAGGCGATATCGGCCATCCTGTAGACCTCGGCGAGGATGCCGACGGCGTCGATCAAAATCACGCGCGGCGGAGGGACGGGGATCCCGTCGCCCACGCGGCGGCAGGAAAAACCGTTCGCGTCCGCCCAGCCGGCCAGAGCGGCGATTCGATCCGGCTCGGGCTCATGGGGCGCGATGATGGCGATCGTGTCCGGGCATTCCTTCATCACCACCGCGAGCGCCGGGAGCAAATGCTCTTCGTCGCGCGGCCACGTGCTCCCCGCGATCACTATCCGCCGGCCTTTCCGCTCC
>JBGSIK010000217.1:0-2545 GCA_041742575.1 Candidatus Krumholzibacteriia bacterium | reverse complement strand
ATCGAGTCTTCGACCGGAAGCACGAAACATGCGGAGAGCTGCTGGATGTCGGTGCCCGCGTTCATCAGCGTGGGGGAGTTGGGCAGAAACTCGAGCCGCGCCATGGCCCCGTAGAACGCCTCTTCCCAGCGGAGTCGCGTGTTCTCGGCCTTCGCGTACAGCAGCTCGGCCGAGGAGATATTGCGCGCAACCCGCCGGAAAAGCTGCTGCGGCGTTTCCGACGGCTTTCCCTCCGAGTCCTTGAGCAGGTAGCGCTTCTCCAGCACGCGCCAAGCGCTGCCACTCAGAGAAAGGGGGCGTTCTGAGGGTTCGGTGGGCATCCCGGGTTCTCTCCTTTCCCGCGTTTGAAAGCTGCGGGCATCTCATTCTGCACAGCACTTGCTCGCGTTCCCGTTCGCGATCCGCTCCCGTTTCGCTGGCGTGCCGCGTGCATCCTCTTGGATCATACCAACTGTAGGGTGCCAACAATAGGTAAATGCGATATGTTGTGGTGTCAAGTGCTTCGTCGGCTGCGGGACCGATTTTGTAATCCGTTGTCTTTCAATGCGATTACCGAGGCGCATCACCCGGCTTGACGGCCGCTCCGGCGCGGGCCCACCGCCCCCCCACGCGGCCGAAAACCCGGTTCGATCGCTAACTGCATTAGAATTAGCTAGTTAAACACCATCCCAGCGCGCCCCATCGAATTGCCCTGATTCTTGCTAACAAAAAGTGAATCAATCAGCCACGGGGGAATCGCGGCCTCAACCGGGCCGAACCACACCAGGAACCATGCTGCACCTGAGGGTCATTTCGGGCTCATCCAAGGGACGCACGATCGCCATGGAGGAGCCGCTTTTGCCGCTCACCATCGGTCGCGATCCGTCGAACAGGATCGCGCTCGAGCACGCGGCGATATCGCGCTTCCACTGCCGCATCGATGCCGAGGGCGGCGACTACTACATCGAGGACCTCAACAGCACCAATGGAACGTACCTCAACGGACGCCGCATTCTGAAGGAGCACTTGAGCCCTGGCGACGAGCTCATCATCGCCAACGTGGGCATCGTCGTAGAGGCGTCTCCGAAATCGATCTACCAGTCGCACGCGCCGCTGGACGTGAACGTGTCCATCGACGTGAAGCCGAAGCCCGACAATTCGCTCACGCTCGCCAATGCCACCGAGGAGATGGGGGCGACGGAATTCCTGGCCGGATTCACTGCGGACCAGAGCTCCAAAGCGTACCGGGCGCTGCAAGTTCTGTATGAGGCGGACCGCGCGTTCCGGGACATCGAAGACTTGAAGCAGCTACTCGAGAACCTGCTCGACCTCATCATGGCCAACATCCCCGCCTCGCGTGGTTACGTGTTTCTCCTCCAGCGGGACACGGGAAACCTGGTCCCTTACGTGCGCCGCCCCGCGGAACCGACACAAAAGGACGCCGAGCTGATCGTAAGCCAAACCATCCTGCAGATGGCCGTTCGCCAGCAATCGTCTGTCATCTCGAGCGACGCCCTCGTGGACGAGCGGTTCACGCACTCGAAGAGTGTGGCGACTCTGGCCGTTCGCAGCGCGATGTGCACGCCGCTCATGAACCGGGGGAGAGTCCTGGGGATCGTGTACGTGGACTCGACCAGCGAGGCGAATTTGTTCTCCCGTGAAGACCTGGGGTTGTTCTCGGCGGTTGCGCTCAAGGCCGGTATCGCCATCGACAACGCCCGGCTCTACGACGACCTGCGAAGCTTGTTCTACAATACCGTCGAGACCTTGGTGCGGACGATACAGGCCAAAGACCAGTATACCAGCGGGCATTCCACCCGCGTCAGCCGGTATGCGCTACTCGTTGCCGACAAGCTCGGTTTGAGCACGAAGGATAAGCATCAGCTCTATCTCGCCGCGATGCTGCACGACATCGGAAAGATCGGCGTTCCCGACGATCTCCTGCAGAGACCGGGCAAGCTCTCCGACGACGAGATGGAGCGGGTCCGCAACCACGTTCAGCTGGGCGCTTCGATGATCGAAATGTTGGGCGAAATGCACCCCATCGTTCCCCTCATCCGCCACCACCACGAGAGCTGGGACGGTACCGGCTACCCGGACGCGCTCAAAGGCGAGGAGATCCCGCTCGTCTCGCGCATCATCGCCGTAGCCGACACGTATGACGCCATGACCTCGGACCGGCCCTACCGAAAGAGACGCTCGCACCGGGAAGCGATCGGGGAAATCAAACGCACCAGCGGCACCAAACTCGATCCCAGAGTAGCCGAAGCCTTCCTCGAGGTTTTGCGGGAGATCTCGCCCGTCCGCACCGACGCGACGGCCGTACTAACTATCTGATGCCGATCTCGGCGACGGCCAATTGATTCCCGCTCCCGTACACCGACTGGAAAACGATTTTGATCTTCTTCGCGGTCAGCACCGCCCGGTTCAACTCCACCATCTGCTTTTTGTCCGTGTCTTTGAGTGTTACCCGGTCGATTCGTTTTCCGTCGGCCAGGACCTCACAGTCTTTCGGCCGATCGGTCGCCGCCGACTGCACCACGAGGATGCCGTCGCGGACGCCGAG
>JBGSIK010000216.1:0-3194 GCA_041742575.1 Candidatus Krumholzibacteriia bacterium | reverse complement strand
CATCACGGCCGCGGGCCGCATCGACAGGCTCGTCGCGTCGATCGCAAAGGCGACCGGGTTCACCCCGCTTCCGGCGGTCTCGCGCATCGCGCGCGAAACGCGCGATCCGTTCCGGGTCCTGATCTCGACGGCGCTCAGCCTCCGCACCAAGGATGAGGTGACGGATGAGGCCGCGCGCAAGCTGTTTCTCCTTGCGGCCACTCCCGAGGATCTCGCGCGGCTTCCGCTGCGGGTGATCGAGCGGGCGATTTACCCGGCCGGGTTTTACCGGACGAAAGCGCGCACGGTTCGAAACATCGCGCGCCGGCTGGTGGCGGAGTACGGCGGGCAAGTGCCGGACGAAGTGGATGAGTTGCTGCGCTTCAAGGGTGTAGGGCGCAAGACCGCCACCCTGGTGGTGTCGATGGCGTTCGGAAAACCGGCGATCTGCGTGGACACGCACGTCCATCGCGTCTCCAACCGACTCGGCTTGGTTGCGACCACCGCCCCTGCACAAACGGAGTCGGCATTGATGGAAATCTTGCCCCGCAGGTACTGGATCGGGATCAACGAACTCCTGGTGCGATTCGGCCAGCGGGTCTGCAAGCCGATCTCGCCGCACTGCTCCACCTGCCCGGTACGGCGCACTTGCCCGCGGGTCGGCGTGGGCCGCCACCGCTAGGCCTCAAGTCGACGGGCCGCCGGCGGCCGTTGAACTCCCGTGCGGCGGCGGAGTATAATGCGGCCAAACCGACTGGAAGCCGGCTGGAAGCCGGTCAGTTACGGACTCCTTGCGCCCTCGTGGGCGCAGATGACCAAAAGGACCATGACCATGTATCGTTTTCGAGCGATAACCTCATTCCTTGCGAATTCCCGTCGTGCGATCACCTTTTTCCTCGCCCTGCTGGTGGTCGCCGGCGCGTGCTCTCGGGAGGCCGACAAGCCCGAAAAGGCAAAGGCGTTTCCGGATTCGATTGCGGACGACGAGTACCTGGTATGGGTGAACAGCAATCCCATACGCGGAAGAGATCTGCGCGTCTTCACGCTTCTCTACCAGGCCGGGACGCCCGATTCACTCCGGGATCGCTCCTTCAACCTGCGAATGCTGGATGGACTGATCGATCGCACGCTCCTGCGCGTCGAAGCGGAGGCCGTCGGCATCCAGATCCAAGACTCCGTGACCCAGTGGTACTTCAACCAGTTCGCGACGGCGATGGGCGGAGAGGCGGTGCTCGACAACATACTCAAGTCGGAAAGCATGTCGCGGTCCGACCTCGAGCGGCTGATACGGGAAGATCTGTTTGTGCGCGCATTCGTGGAGACGAAGGTGGCCGGCCCGCCCGAGGTCTCCGATTCGGTCGCGCGCGCGTACTTCGAGAACAATCCCCGCGATTTCTGGACGCAGGATAGCGTCCGGGCTCGGCACATCATTCTCCGGGCGTCGCAGAGTGATACCCCGGCCGACATCGAGAAGAAGAGACAAACACTGCGGGACCTGCGCGCTCGGGCGTTGAAAGGGGAGAGCTTTGCGGAGCTGGCCCGGAAGTACTCGGAAGACCCGGCGGCATCGAGAGGCGGTGATCTGGGTTACTTCTCGTACCGCGACATGGTGGGCGCGTTTTCGGACGCCGCGTTCGCGTTGAAACCGGGACAGCTCAGTGACGTGGTGGAGACGCGATTCGGCTACCACCTCATCAAACTGGAGGACAAGAAGTCGAGCCGGAAACTCCAGTACGAGGAGATCGAGACCGCCCTCAAGAATCAGATCGCGCAGTACATGGCCGCGCAAGCCCTGCAAAACCACTTGCAAAGGAGCCGCGCCGTGGCCATAATAGAAAAGAACTACTGATGTCGTGGGGGCTTAACTCAGCGGGAGAGTGCTACCTTCACACGGTAGATGCCACTGGTTCAAATCCAGTAGTCCCCACCATAAAATGATTGCGGAACGTTGGTTCTGCTCGATGTGCCGCGGTTCGCCAGGGGGCGGGCCGCGGCTTCTTTCATCTAGGGACGGATTGCCTTCCCACCGGTCCCGGGCGTGAGCGGTATCCCCTGCTCGATGAACGCCTGTAGCAGCCTGGCCTGGTCCCGCAACTCGGTGTCGTTGGTCGCGCCGAACAGGATCCCGAGCAGGTCCTGCGCGCGTTCGGTCTCTCCGAGCTCGGCCAACGCGTACGCCGCGTAGTACAGGGCGAGCGCGTTGTCGGGCGCGTACTGGATGATGGAGAGAAGGACGTCGCGTGCCTCCTTCGTGCGCCCGGCCTGCAGCAGCGTGGAACCGTACGCGACCCGGGCCTTGGTGAAGCCAGGCGCCTGGCTCAGGGACCATCCCAGCAACCCCAGCGCCCGTTCCGTATCTCCCCGGTCCTTCGCCTTGATTGCGTCCGAGTACGCAATCAGCAACCGGTCTATCCGCTCGCGGAATGTCCCGTAGGAGTCCCGGTTTCGTTCGAGGATGTCTCGCTGGTACGCCGGTGGGTGGTCAGTGAGGAATATCGGCTCCGGCGTCTCGACCACCTTGAACAGGCGGTAGTGGTCGTTCTCGTACACGAGTCCGAAATGCTCTAGCGACGCGGGCGAGAAGTGCATCTCGGCGGCGACGCAGGTGTCGGGGAAGTTCACGACGCCGGCGAGGTACGCCGGGGAATAGGGGGACGTGTCGAGGAGCGCATCGATCGAGTAAAGCACGTAATCCACGCCCAGATCGCGGCAGCGCCTGTACATGGCATGTTCTCCACCGTAGAAGAGGGCGGTGAGCTCCGCTTCCCTGCGCGCGAACTGGGGCGAGCGGGCGCCCGCGAGCAGAACGCTCGTCCGTCCCGAGAAAGCGAGCAGCAGGGCGGTGATGTCCCTGCGGCCGAGGATTGCATGGGACACCGACGTGCGCTGCGAAACGAACCGCACCAACTCGAGGTCGGTGTTCTCCAGGCTCACCCACAGGAACCGGGAGGAATCGCGGAACGCTATGCCCGTCGCGCGTGCGAGCTGGAGGGTGGGGTTGGCCCGGCCGCCGGAAGAGAACATCTGGGCAAGCACGATGAATGCGCCCACCGCGACCAGTGGCGACCGCCACTTTCCCTCATTGCTGATGGCCTTCACTCCGAGCCCCAGCACTGGAAACACCGCCAGGGAAGCGATTGACACCGCGCTCCGGTCCACGGCGTACGCGGCGGCCCCGGCGACCGCCACGGACAGCGCCAGCGCCAAGCGGGCCC
>JBGSIK010000215.1:0-4109 GCA_041742575.1 Candidatus Krumholzibacteriia bacterium | reverse complement strand
GGCGGACGCGGGGGAGATGGTGGTCATGGCGGTGCCGGTGGGGGCGGGCCGACGGTGGGCATCGTTGTGGGACCTGGGGCAAGCGCGACGCGGTCGGGTGGGACATTTGGTCTTGGGGAGGCAGGGGCGGGTGGGACGAGCGGGGCGGGAGTGAAGGCGGCGAACGGTCAGAAGGCCGAGGTGTTGGAACTGTAGAAAGGAAAGAACATGGGCGAGATTCTCAATGAAAAGATAGACTGGCACACGCTTCCGAGCAGCGGGGGGCAGACCCGTGAGGAGATCTACCGGGCATTCTGGGGTGGGGCGGCGCGAAAAGTACTGCTGGCTGCGGGCTTCGCCGTGTACAAGCTGCACAACTTCAAGACGGTCGCGTCGGACGCGTCGCCGAAAACGGCCGTCAGTGCGTGGTGGGCGCCGTACAATTCTTTCGAGGATGATCCGGGTTTCAACGAACGCTTCAAGCTGTCGAAGCACTTCGGGGCGTCGCTACGCGAGGTCGCACGGGTATACCTCGCGGTGAGTGAAAACTGGAACTCGTTTCAGTTCCTGTTGGTCGCTCGCCTGGCCCAACCGACTTTCGGATTCTACGGGACCGTCTCGGGACAAGAACGCCTCCAGGGCGGGCAGCCAAGCAAGCGTGCCGGGGGCGAGGGTAGTGGAGGGACCGCCGGCCTTCCGGGACACGGGCGACAGATCTACATCCCTTCCCTGACAGTCGGGAATCTTTACGGCGCCCAGGTGTACAGGGTCGAGGATATCGAGAATGGAGTGACCCGCCTGCCGCCGCATATGTGAGCGCCGGGCTGCTAGCGGGGCAGCGAGCACAGCCAGTGCGGTTCCTGCGTGCGTCGTCGCGCGCATGACCTTATATTGCATCATCAAGGGCTCAGGACCCGCTGCCGGACCGGAAGCCCGAGGGGCTTGGCGAGGTGGGCAGCGGGTCCGATTATGATCGGTCGGTCGTTTCGGAGCGCCGTCTGGTGCCGGCGGCGCTAAAGAGGAAGAGGTTCATGCCGTATCTCCGCAAGGGAGCGCGTTCGATCCGTTACCTCGACCCTGCGGTCGTGAGCAAGCTCCAGAACATGGAGCTCAAAGCGCGCATGATCGTCGAGGGGTACATCGCGGGCCTCCACCGGAGCCCTTACCACGGCTTTTCGGTGGAGTTCGCCGAATACCGCCAGTACATGCAGGGCGACAACATCAAGACCATAGACTGGAAGGTGTACGGCAAGACCGACCGCACTTACGTGAAGTTGTTCGAGGAAGAGACCAACCTCATCGGCGTCATCCTGCTCGACAAGAGCGGCTCCATGGGGTACCCGACGGAGGAGGAAGCCAGGGAGCGCGAGCGGTCTGTCCGCCGCCGGGATCGCGCCGACCGGCCGCCGCCTCTGGACAAGCTCACCTACGGAAGTCTTCTCGCCGCCAGCTTGGCGTACCTCATGATCCGGCAGCAGGACGCCGTGGGGTTGTGCCTCTTCGATGAGAAAATCCGGACGCTCATTCCACATCGCTCCGTGCGCAAGCAGCTGTTCCACATCCTGCAGAAACTGGAGGACGTGCAGCCGGGGGAGAGAACGTCCATCAGTCCCGCGCTCCACGAGATCGCGGAGCGAATGAAGCGCCGGGGACTGGTGGTCCTGATCTCCGACTTGATGGATGACCCGGATGAGCTCATCAGAGGACTCAAACACTTCCGGCACCGGCAACACGAGGTGATCGTGTTCCACATACTCGATCCGCGCGAGGTGGACCTGGATTACCGGGACGCGGTGGAGTTCCAGGACATGGAGAGCGGCCGGCGGCTCCGCGTGGAGCCGGCCTTTTTGCGGCAGCAATATGCGGCGGATGTCCGCGGCTGGATCGACAAGCTCAACCGCGACTGCAGGAATCATCAGATCGACTACAACTTGCTCCGAACCGATATGCCGTACGACCAGGCGCTCACGGCGTATCTGGGCAAGCGGCAACGGATGGGTTGAACCAACCGGTCCCGGCGTACGACGGTCCGCCGGGAGGTTTGCGGTCCATAACGAGAATGGGATTCCTCAATTCGATCTTTCTCATCGGCCTCACGGCGGCCGCGATCCCCGTGATCATCCACCTGCTCAATCGCAGGCGCATCCGCAAGATCAAGTTCAGCTCGCTGACATTTCTGAGCGAGATCGCCCGGAGCCGCATGCGGAACATCAGCCTGCGGCGCCTCCTCATACTGATCCTGCGCACACTGGCGGTGGTGTTCATCGTGATCGCGTTCGCGCGTCCCACCCTCCGCGGCGGCGCGTTCCTGCTTGCCGGGAAGGCGCCCAAGAACGTGGTCGTATGTCTCGACGCCAGCTTCAGCATGGGAGTCGACCTGGAAAAAGGCACCGCGTTCACGGCCGCGAAGGACATCGCCAAGGCGGTCGTGGATGAAGCCGGGAGACACGACGCGCTCAATGTGGTGATTTTCGCCGACGGCGCGGCCACCCCGCTCGATCGTGGCGTGAGGAACAAGTCGCTCGCCAAGAGCGCAATCGACGGCGCGAAGCTCACCGCCGAGGCCACCTCCATCCAGCGGGCGATCGACACCGCTTACGATATCATCGACCGCAGCGATCTCTCCGGAGGCGAGATCTACGTGATCTCCGATTTCCGTTTCAACGCCGACTCGACCCTCACCGGGCAGAGAAAAGACCGCCGTGACGTGAGCGTGTTCTTCGTTCCCGTCTACGAGGACGAAGTGGACAATGTCAGCATCGACCGCGTGCTCGTCCCGCGCAAGCTGCTGCGTTCCGGTGAGGTGATCCGCGTGGCGGTCGACGTCACCAACCACTCCCTGCAAAGCCCGGTGAGCTTCCCGCTCGAACTGGTTGTGGGCGGCAACCGGAAGGCCGAGAAGGTCGTTGACCTCGCCCCCAGTGCGTCCGGCACGGTGACGTTCCCGATCTCCTTCAACGACTGGGGCACGTACCGGTGCCGCGCGTCGAAAAGCCACGATCGCCTCACGGTCGATGACGACCGCTACTTCCTTTTGGAAGTTTCGAAGAGCGTGCCGGTCACGCTCGTTCGTGGGATGAAGCGGCTCGACGAAGGTGGGGAGCGGGCCGGCGCTCTGGACGGGATCGGGCACGCCGGGTACTTCTATCTGGAGAAGGCGCTCAATCCGCGGGGCACTGCGGAAGGCGAATTCGCCGTCACCACGATCGACGAGAACGCGCTCACCGCGGCCTCGTTGCCGGTGCAGGGCGTGGTCGTGTGGACGGATCCACAACAGATGGAATCGAAACGGTTCAACCTGCTGGAGCGTTATGTCGCGAGGGGCGGCGCGTTGATGGTGTTTCTCGGCAACAGCGACCGTCGTTTGTGGCAGGACGCGCGATTTCTGGAGTTGGTGGGGATGCGGGCCGCGACCGAGCGGACCAATCAGTCACGGACCGGTTACACGTCGTTCCAGAAAGGCCACCCGGTATTCAGCATTTTCAATGAAGAAGAGCTGGAGATGCTGGCGCGCACTCGGGTGCGCAGGTACATCGCGGCCCGGGGAGTAGCGTCGGATTCGGTGCTGGCGTACGTAGGCGGCGGCGATCCGGCGCTGTGGGAGAGTTCGCGCGGCAAGGGGAAGGTCCTCGTCTTCGCCGCCACTCCGGACTTGAGGGGCAGTGACATTCCGCTCTCTCCCATGTTTCTCCCTCTGGTGCACACGTCCGTCTCCTACCTCGCGAGCGCGGGCGGAGCTCAGCGGCATCCCGACCACCGGGTGGGCCGCCAGCTGGTCTTCGATGCGCCGGCTGCCGCTCTGGCCGCTTCGCAGCTGGTGATCCGCGATCCCGACGACACGCCGGTGCGCCCGCTCCTCTTCGAAACGCCCTTGGGAGAACTACAGGCGATCTGTGAACATCCCGACAAGGTCGGGTTTTACCGCTTGATGCGGGACACGACGGCCGTCGCCGAGGCTGTCGCGAACGCCGACACGCGCGAGTCGAACATCGCGGTGCACGCGATCCCGGAAGGCGGTTTCGAAACGGCGAGCGTCGTGAACACCGGCGGCGATTTCCTCCGTAACCTGCAGGCGGCGCGCCAGGGCCGCGAGATCTTCGGTCTCTTCATACTCCTCGCCGCCGCCGCGC
>JBGSIK010000214.1:0-1746 GCA_041742575.1 Candidatus Krumholzibacteriia bacterium | reverse complement strand
GCCCTCACGCCGCACCCAGGGGTGCGCGGGACGATCATCGAGTGGCGATGATCATGAAGGCGATCATACCCGCCGTCACCGCCGCCAGAATGGCGATGCTCCGGCGCCGATCGGCTTCCATCAGGGTGCGCATTCCACGGTAACACAGGATGAGCGTGTATGCGAAGGCCCCGAGCATCAGGGTGGCGAATACCCCCTCCAGGGCGGCGTTGGTGCGCCCGGCGAAGTAACCGTTCCCGTACACGAGCATCTGCACGACCTTTATCGACAGGTCGACCACGGAAACCGGCAGTGCGGCGTAGAGGAAGATGTAGCGGGAAGTGCGCGCCGGACCCTTGCCGCCCGCGCCCAAGACCAACACATGAAAGAGGGAGCCGGCCAGCCAGTAGCGCAGGGCACCGGCAGCCGTGCCTCCCACCATGATGCGTATCCAAATGTGGAACCAGTCTTGAACGGCGGACTGTTGCCCGAGGACGTTTTCGAGCTCGATGCCGCCGGCCACGGCGTCCATTCCGATCAACCACACGGCCACCAGCATCGCGGGCGGATGCGGTTCTTTGAGATGACGCTCGGCGAAACCGACGTAATCGGTGAAAACCGCTTTGATGACGTCCGGGAGGGTGAGCTTCTCGTGTGCCGGCTGCGGCTGTTGAATGTCCTCGTCCATGGATGAACCCGATCCCCCGCGTCGCCGTCGAGGCGGGACACATCGCGGCGCGCTCACCCGGCTCTTCTACCTCCCGGGCAGGCGCCGACTTTCCCGTTCCCCTCAGATTTGCCCCGGCGGACGGCGCATGATCAGGAGGTCTTCCACCACGCGCCCGCCGATCAAGTGTTCCTGTATGATGCGTTCGAGCGCCGCCGGATCACAGCCCCCGTACCACGCCCCTTCGGGATAAACCACCGCGATGGGACCGCCCACGCAGATGCGGAGGCAGTTGGCCTTGGTGCGGTACACACCGCCTTTTTCCGAAAGCCCCAGCTCCTTGAGGCGCGTTTTCAAATAGTCCCACGACTCGAGCGAGCGGTCACGTTCTGAACATTTGGGCTTGGTCTGGTCACAGCACAGGAAGATGTGCCGGCGAATGTGAGGGACTCCGGCGGACTCGGCCGCCCGTAGCCGAAGCTCCCCTATGTCCTTCTCTTGGTTTTTCACTTCTCCCTCTCACTCTTCCTTTCCCCGCTGCGTTCCTTGTGGACCAGGTAAGGATTGCGCTGCGCGGTCGGCAACACCACCACGTCGGTGATGTTCACGTGCGCGGGAGTGTTGACTACGTAGAGAACGATGTCGGCGATGTCTTCCGCCCGCAAAGGCTGGTATCCATCGTAGACGGCCTCCGCCCGCTTATCGTCGCCGTGGAAGCGCACCCGTGAGAACTCGGTCTCGGCCGCGCCCGGATCGATGCTGGAAACACGGATCGCCGTCCCCAGCAGGTCGATGTTCATGGCCTCATTGAGCGCCCGCACGGCGAACTTGGTCGCGTTGTACACGTTTCCCTTGGGGTAGACCACATACCCGGCGACGCTGCCGATGTTCACGATGTGCCCGCTGTTCCGCTTCACCATCGCGGGCAAGATCGCGCGCGTGACGTTGAGCAATCCCTTCACGTTGGTGTCGATCATACGATCCCAGTCTTCGAAGTTCCCCTCGTAGAGTCTATCGAGCCCCGAGGCGAGACCGGCGTTGTTCACGAGTATGTCCGGCACCAGGCCGTCGCTCTCCAGCGCCGCCGCCGCCGCCAAAAC
>JBGSIK010000213.1:0-11472 GCA_041742575.1 Candidatus Krumholzibacteriia bacterium | reverse complement strand
CGATCAAGTGCGGATTGTCCCTGTATCTCGTTCGCCTTATGGAAGCGGGCTACGTGACGACCCTGGCTACCACAGGTTCATCGGTGATCCACGACCTGGAACTGGCGTTCTTCGGGAAGACTTCGGAGCACGTAGAAGAGGAGCTGCGCGCGGGAAGGTTCGGGATGTCGGCGGAGACCGCTCATCACTACAACGCGGCTTGCGCGCACGGCGCGGAGGTCGGTCTGGGGTTGGGGAGCGGTGTGGGAGATTACATCGAAGCGCGCGGTGCGCCCAACCGTGGAATCAGCGTGTTCCGCGGTGGGCGTGTGGTCGGTATTCCCACGACGGTGCACGTCTCGTTCGGTACCGACGTGACGCACCAGCACCCGGGGTTTCCGGCGGCGCTGGTAGGCGAGCTGACCATGAAGGACTTCCGGATACTGGCGCACCGCGTGGGACAGATGTTCGACGGAGGTGTGGTGGTGGTTTTCGGATCAGCGGTGGTCCTGCCCGAAGTATTCTTGAAGGCGGTCTCCATCAACTACAACTTGGGTCGGAAGGCATCTGGGGTCACGGCGGCGAGTTTCGACATGATTCCGCAGTATCGGGTCCGCGAAAACGTGCTGGGAAGGCCATTCCCGGGATCGGGAGGGTCTTACGCGATCACCGGTCACCACGAGATCTTGCTTCCGCTGATGTACTTCCTGCTTTCCGAATGACGCCGAGAGGAACGGACCTCGCCAGGTCCGTTGAGTGCCCACGGGCCGCGCCGGGAGGGCGAATTCGCCACCCATGAAACTCCAATCGATCAGCAATCACCCGACGGTCAAAAAAGCCGTGAGCCTCGCGATGCGGGCGTTGCCGTTCGCCGGCCTCGCCATGATTGCCGCCTACGTGGCCGCGCAGCAGGCCGTGAGCCCCCAGCGCCGGGTCGTAAAGACCTCGGTGATGCTCATCCTGATGGCGCTCATGCTGCGCTTCGACATGGTGTACTCAGTGTACCTGTTCACCGCCCTCTTTCCGTACCCCAGCGGTATTTCGATCGGAAGCACGAATAAGATTCTGATGACCATCATCCCGTTGATCTGGTTCATCCGTGCGTCCTCGACCAGATCACCGCTGTTTCGGCGCACACGCTTGGATGCTGCTTTCGCGTTGTTCCTGTTCGCCCACGTCCTTTCGTTCGTGAACGTCGAGTCGGGCTTGGAACTCACGGAAAGTCTCAAAGTGATGTGGCGGACGGTAACCGCCATCTTGTATTTCTACATGGTCGTGAATTTTGTCGACAGCGAGCGCAAACTGGTTGTCCTCACGAAAGTGCTTTGCGGCACAATAGCGGTGGCGGTGTCCACCGCCCTGATTGAACTGGTCGCGCCGGGCTCCGTTGTCATACCGGGATGGCTTTCTCTCGACCAGATTGCGGGCCAGGGTCGGCTCACCTTTCGATTGGAGGGGATGCGCACCGGGGGGGTGCTGCGGAGCCACGGTTTGATTTCGGATTTCGGAACGCAAGTCTCCTTCCTCATGCTGTATCACACGGTGAAATCCAAGAACCCCCTGGAAAAAGCCATATGGGGAGCGCTATCCCTTGTCACCATTGCTGGCGTCCTCTCCACGGCGAACCGCGGAGCACTCATCGGCTTTGTGGTGGGAGCTGCGTGGTTTTTAGTATTGTTTCGAAAACGCATTCCAGCCACTCGACTGATCATGGGCGGATCGGTCGTGATCGCGATCCTGGTGGTCACAGAGATTGTAATCACGCGATATACGGTGGCCGTATCGGTTTTCGATCGACTTGCCCAGACCCAAATGTACGGCGTCGTCCCGGAAAACCGAACCATGACGTGGGCACCGGCGCTGAACAAGGGGTTGGAGCACCCGTTCGTCGGTGGTGGCCCCTACTACGATATTGAGAATTTCGGACTGAACCGCTTGCTCTGGCCACACAACGGATTCATTTTTTATTTCGTCACGATCGGATTGTTCGGGCTGCTGTCGTTCCTGTTCGTCCTCTGGCGCGTTTATAAGTACTCCAACGCGTATCGACTTTCGGGCGCGGAAGGCACGACCATCGGCGACATTTGCCGTCTCCTCCAGGTCCAGTTGCTCATCTTTTTCGTGGATAATCAGCGCGGGGATTTCCAGCGCGACGACATCTACCCCTATATGGTATGGCTGATGTTCGGAATGATCACAGCCGCCGCACTGATGATCGAGGAGTATGTGAAACACGGGGAGGCAGAGAGGGTCGGTGGTGGGGTCGGGTCGGTGGGCGGAATGCCCGGGCAAGGCCCGGGGAGGGTGGCGCCGAGATAATACTCCATATCTGATGGCGCACTTGCGCCGTCGGGATTCGTCCCAGCTCCAGGAGGTTCAGTTGAGTTCCAAAAGCCGCGCTGCGACGCGAACCCTGATCCGCGCCGGACTGGTAGGAATGGCCCAAGGGATCCTTGTCTCCGGCGCGCTCTTCATATTTGAGGTCATCATAGGCGAACGCCAAGGCATGTCCGGGCTCGGGACGCCCATATCGACTGTCGCATCGCTCTTCCTCGCCATGGGAGCCGTTACGGGTGCGTGTGCGGGGATAGTTGCCGGCGTGCTCTCGGGCATCATCGGGATGTCAGCCGCCCGTTTCTCGTTTCCGGTGTTGGTTTGGTTTCATGTGTCACTGTTCGCGTTGCGGTCGTTCACGAAGGGCGAACTGGTGAGGTTTCCGGCGGCGCTGGTCGTCGTTTTGATCGTGGGAGGTGTTTTGGCGTTCCTGGCTGCTGTTTGGGCTCGGCGATCCCCGTCGGCGGTTGTTTCGCTACGGTGGCCGGTTGTGTTCGACTCTATCGCGATCGCCGCCACTGTGGTTTTGGCGATTTGGGGACCGCTCCGGATGAACTCCCTGCCCGTGCGGAAATCCGCCCGCGCGGATGCGCCTAACATCCTCTTCATCCTCGTTGATGCCATGCGCGCGGACCGCTTGTCGGCCGCCGGTTACGCGCGAGCGACGACGCCTGCGGTCGACCGGCTGGCCGCGGAGGGGGTGATGTTCGAAAACGCATACGCGCACGGAAACCGGACCATCATTTCAGTGCCGTCGCTGTTCACGTCACTGTATCCCGCGCTCACGGGGGCCATCGGTTTTCACGAACTGATGGCGCCCCTTCCGGAACACCAGGTGACCATCGCGGAGCTGTGCCGCGATGCCGGATATTTCACCGTTGGGATGATGAACAACACCTATCTCACGCGCCTATTCGGTCTGGAGCAGGGGTTCGATCGGGTTGAGGAGTTCCACCGACGGCGTTTCGATTTGAGCGTGTATCGCGTTCTCGTCGCGGTGGGCCTGCTCAGGAAGCCCGGCTACGCGACGGGGATGTATGCGTCGGCCACCGAAGTCACCGACGTGGCCCTGAAATGGCTGTCGCGGGCGTCGCGCGAGGGGCCGGTGTTTTGTTACGTGCATTACATGGACGTCCACCATCCTTACCGGCCGCCGGATGAATTTGAGCGCATGTTCAGGACGCGCGATTCACTGGCGCAGATCGATCCCAACGCGCTGTTCGAAAAGAGCGTCGACCTGATGAAGCGGCGGAAGCTCGATCCGCTCGATGACGATGAGCTTACGCGCTTGAGCGATCTCTATGACGGCTGCATCCGATATGTCGACACGCAGGTCGGACGCCTCGTCGAGGCGATGAACGCATTGGGTAGCGGACGCCCTACCGTGGTCGTGTTCACAGCGGACCACGGAGATGAATTCCAGGAACACGGCTCGCTCTATCACAACAACGTGGTGATCCAGGAATTGATACGGGTGCCGCTCGTGATGTGGTTCTCCGATCGCCGTTTCGGTAAGCGGATTCCGAATCTCGTGCGTCACATCGACTTGCTCCCGACGATTGCGGAGTTGGTGGGGGCAGAAGTGCCGGGGGCGGCTTTGGGTCGAACGCTGACAGGAACTTTCGATGGCAGCGATTCCACGGCGGTGACGTCGATTGCCGAGGGCGACTACTGCAGTGCGGTCGTCGAGACGGGATGGAAGTTGATGCGGGTGGATACTACGGATACGGAGACGCTCTATCATCTGACCGACGATCCATGGGCAACACGCGATGTGTCGCTCGAGTATCCCGCGGATCGAGAGCGATTGAGCGCCTTGTTGGAAGGTTATCTGCGCGCGGTGGAAGCGCTGCGCGCGAAGCCGTCTGAGACCTACGACGCCGAGACGATGCGCCAGCTCAGATCCCTCGGTTACATCAATTGACCGTCCGGGCCAAGGGACCCGTCCGGTCAGCGGGGCCGGTACTTTCCAACTCGGAGTTCGGTGCCGGCCACGCGCGGCCGGACTCTGCCGCTCAGGGATGGCCACCCGCGGTGCGACCCACCGACGACCGGAGCACTGCCAACGACCGTGCTTGACAAGGGTGGTGTTCTTTGTTACACTATTAAATGAGATTTGGAGGTACCACTCGAGAGTTTGCTAACGTGCCTTGGTTGTGTCGGTTGCTGATTCGGATGAAGTGGATCTGAGTCCGGTGAGGGTACGTTGCTAGCTTTCTCTGGTGGTGAGAGTGAACCGTATTCGGGCAGTCGTCCGGATGCGGTTATATTTTTTTCGGGCTTTTGCCCGAGGCATCGAGTAGGCCGGTGAATTCAAACCAGGAGCGGCGGGAGAAACCGAGCGAGGCCAAAATGGACGATGAAATGCGCATTGGGGCCCTGAATGACCCGGTTGACCCGGGTGGGGGAGCAAGTGCCGTCAGAGAGGGCGGTGTTCCCGGGGTGATGAAGGTTGAGGACTCGATGCCGTACGCTCTCTCGAAGAGACTGTTCGACCTCGTGGTCGGATCTGTCGCTTTGGTGTTCATATTGCCGACCCTTCCGCTGATTGCCCTCATGATCAAGCTGGACACCCGCGGCCCGGTGTTTTTCAAGCAGGATCGCGTCGGGCGAAACGGGCGGGTTTTCAAGTTCTACAAGTTCCGCTCGATGGTCCATGAGGCGGAGAGTAAGCGGGCGGAGCTGGGTGAACTCAACGAACAGGACGGACCTGTTTTCAAAATACGCTCGGATCCGCGGATCACGTCTGTCGGGCGGTTCCTGCGCCGTTCGAGCTTTGACGAAATCCCGCAGATCCTGAACGTCCTCAAGGGAGAAATGAGCATAGTAGGTCCCCGCCCGCCGCTCTCGGAGGAAGTGGCGGGCTATCAGCCGTGGCAGCGGTCGCGGCTGGCGGTGAAGCCGGGGATCACGTGTCTATGGCAGATATCGGGGAGGAGTCACATCGGCTTCAATGAATGGATGCGGCTCGACCTGGAGTACCTCAGAACACGGAGTTTCAAGACCGATCTTTTGATACTGCTCAAGACCATTCCCGCCGTAATCGAACGGAAAGGCGCATACTGAGCGCCGGTTCCCTGGCATGTATTTTGCGAAATTTCTCTTTGACAGTCGGCGCGGTTTGTATTAAGTTTATTAAATTCAACAAGTTCGGCACTCAAACTCGAAGCCGAGGAGTGTGCCAGCCGGCTGCTGGAGAGGGGTCAGCTCGCATGCGTAGGACGATTGCCAGAATGTTTCTGTGGGTCGCATGCCCAAGTGTGCTGGTGCTCGTGGGGTGGTCATGTTCACCCAAACCCCCAAGCTCGGGTGCCCCGGGGCAAATGTATCAGCCCCAGGAACTACAACGCTTCGTGGCGGATTCGGGGCCTGCGGAGGACTGGCGGTCTCAGGAGTACGTCATCGGCGCGGGGGATGTACTCGATATCGTGTTTCTCTACCACAGCAACCTCACGACCCGCAGCGTACCCGTCCGGCGGGACGGGAGGATATCGCTTCCGTACATCGGCGACGCCATGGCGGCGGGTCTCACTCCCATGGCCCTGGACTCGGTTTTGACGGTGAGATTCGCGGAAATCCTTCGCGAGCCCAGTCTGTCCGTGATTCTCATGAAAGAGGCAACACAACAGGTCTATGTGCTGGGGCAGGTGACCGATCCGGGGGGGTACCCGTTCGAGCAGAAGATCACGTTGCTTCAGGCGATCGCGGAGGCGCGTGGCTTCAAGGAAGGCGCCAAACCGGGCCAGATCGTGCTCATACGGCGCGAAGGTGTGAGCAAGATTGTCGGGATCGAGATAGACGCGAAAGCCATCTTCAGCGGTTTGGCAATACAGAACGACATTCTCTTGCGCAATTATGACATCGTTTACGTGCCGAAGTCGCAGTTGTTCACAGTGTCGGATTTCGCGCAGGAGGTTCACAAGATCCTGAACGTTCCTTTCGACCTGGCATTCAAGGGGTGGGCGATCAGAACGTCCCAGGCGAACTACGAGTTTTATAAGTATTAGCAGCGAGGCGAACCGGAGTAAAGAGGATGGCAGAGAAGATTGATTCCCGCCAGGAAATCACCGTCCGGGATTTCCTCAACGTGTTTTTCCGGCGGAAATATTTGATCCTGGCCATCGTAGCCCTGGCGACGGTTCTGGTCTTCTACCTCAAGGCCCGACAGCCGGATCTATATGAGTCCACATCTCGCATACTGGTGCAGCGGGGGGAGCGATCCAACGTGATGACCGGCACCGTCAGGTATCTCGGTTGGGAGGAGGAAGTGAGCTCTCAGATCGAGGTCATACTCTCCGAGACAGTGTTCCAGCGCGCGAGAAAGATCTTCGCCGATTCCGTGGCGGCGCGAAATCGGCCGGCCGATTGGCGCTTCTCTCCCGGGGCCGTGCGCGCCGACGTCGTAGGTGAGTCGAATGTATTCGCCATCCGCTATACCGATTTCGACCGGGGCGTGTGCAAGCTCGGGTGCCAGGCCATGACGTTCGCGTTCCAGGAATACTACCGCGAGAAACAAGCGCCTCCGGCCCTGGGCGACTTCTTCGCCTCCCAGATCGCCGATGTCCGTTCCGATCTGGAAGCCTGGCAGATCAAGCGCAACGATTTTCTCAACCGCGAGAAGTTCTTCGGCCTCAGCGATGAAAGCAGGTTTCTCCTCCAGAACGTCGGGGTTTTCGAGATTCAGCTGTTGGACGTCAACGGAAAGATATCCGAGCAGACCTCACGAGTGGAAGGCCTCGCCGCTCTCCTCAAGCTCTCGGGCAAGGCGATCGAGGACGCGCTGGCGATGCGCTCCTCGGACCAGGTGTTTCAGGCAACCATCGTCCAGCGAATCAAGTTCGAGCTGCAGGAACTCAACATGCGCCGAGAGGACCTCGCACACAAATACACGGATATGCACCCGGAGGTCGTGGCGGCGGATGCGCAGATAGCTGAGCTGCACATCAACCTCAAGCGCGAGGTGGAGAACGTGTACCATATTGAGCTCCAGGGGCTGGAAGTGCTTTACCAGAGGAAAGCCGCAATAAGCGACCAACTGAATCGGGCGCGAGCGCAGCTGGAGACCTTGCCTGACAAGGATCTCGAGCTCAGACGCTTCGACACGGTCATCGAGAACCTCGGCGCCAAATACGAAATGCTGTTGGAAAAACAGAGCGAGTCGGAAATCACCATTGCGAGCCAGCCCGAGTGGGACGTATCGATTCTCTCCAACGCCAGCGAGCCCTACAGCAAAAAAACGAGGGACTACGTGCGCTTGGCACTGGGGCCGTTCCTGGCTCTCATCGTCGCACTGGGGGTGGCGTTCTTCCTGGAGAGCCTGGATCATTCGGTCAAGAGTGTTGCCGAGGCCGAGGAGCACTTGGGCAAGCCCGTGCTTGCGACATTCTCGGAGCGCCAGAAGTAGTGAACAGATGTACGAATCGTTCTTCAATCTGAAAGAGAACCCGTTTGGGACCACACCGGACCCGCGTTTTCTCTACAAGAGCAAGGCACACAGGGAAGCGTTGGCCTATCTCGCCTACGGCGTATTTCGAAAGAAGGGGTTCCTGGCGCTGACCGGTGAGGTGGGCATCGGCAAGACCACCATCGTGCGTGCATTCGTGCAGACGTTTCATCCCTGTCTCGAGGTCGCGTTCATTCTGAACACGAAAGTTGATATCCGCGAGCTTCTCTTCATGCTGCTGACCGACTTCGGTATCGAGATCAACAATGACTCCAAAGTCGGGATGCTGATGTCCCTCAACGAGTATCTCATCCGCCGTTACGCCCAGAATCAGAACCCTCTCCTCATCATCGATGAGGCCCAGAATCTCTGCCCGGAGGTGCTGGAGGAATTGAGAATGCTTTCGAACCTGGAAACCGATTCGCACAAGCTGATCCAGATCGTCCTGGTCGGCCAACCGGAGCTGGCGCATCTGCTCTCGCGCGACGATTTGCGTCAGCTTCGCCAGCGAATCCCGGGTGTCTTCAACATGCAGTTTCTGACCAGAGACGAAGTGTTTTCCTATATCCGGTTCCGTCTCGGAGTAGCCGGGCTCAAGAACGGGCAGCTGGTGTTCTCGGACGAGGCGGTCGATGCCATCTATCAATTCAGCGCTGGCATTCCACGCCTGATAAACGTACTGTGTGATAGAGTCCTGTTGCGAAGTTATCTGCAAAAGACACGGGTGATCGAAATCGACATGGTCGAGGCGAGTATCATCGAGCTGTCCCACCAGTTCCCCGGCACGGTGCGCGAGGGGAGCGGCCCGCAGTGAGCAAGATGTTCGAGTCATTGCGGCGGGCGGAAGCCGCGCGCAAAAAGCGGACGGCGCCGCCGGCCGTCGTGCCGGATAAGCCCACCATCGAACCGGTGCCGCGGCCAGAGCCGCGGATTTCACCGCTCCGGCCGGAGCCCGGCTTGGTCGCTGTAGACGGAATGCCGGTTGATTTTTTGCGCGAGCTCGGCATCCTCAAAAATTCCATTGAAACGGCACTGGGCAGGCTGGAGAAGCGGAGCATTCTGTTCGCGGGATCCGCGGAGCGGGAGGGTACCACCACCATCGTCGTGAGCTTCGCCAAGCTGCTTTCGATACAGACGCGCGAAAAAGTCCTCCTGATCGAGATGAACGCTCGACGGCCGGCGCTTGCCAGCAGAATGGGGTTGCAGACACGAGCGGGTGTGACCGAGTTCTTCGCGGGGGCGGCGACCTTCGATGAGATCGTGGAGCGGTCGCGAGAGGGAACCTTCGACGTCATCCACGTCGGGGAGCACGAACCCGCCAAGATCCAGCTCCATCTCGATCGCATGTTCCCCAAGCTCCTGGAGGTGGCGCGGCTTCGATACGATACTGTTCTGGTGGACGCCCCTCCGGTGGTCGTGTCGCCGGAGACACCGCCCCTGTCGTCCTTCGTGGACGGCGTGGTGATCGTGATCCAGTGCGGGCGCACGAAGCGCGAAGTCATCAAGCGGTCGCTGAACATGATAGAGCAATTCAAAGGCAAAGTCGTCGGGCTGATCCTCAACCGCAAGAAGTACTTCATACCAGATTTCATCTACCGGCGAATCTGACGGCTGCACCGTCCGCTGTTCGCCCCTGGCTCCGATGGGCAATCCCGAAAACAACGATATCGTTGCGAGATTCACGGACGAACTGGTCGGGGTGGTCTTGAGCGCGCTCGGAAGCAGCGCTGTTTTGTGCGTGTTCGTAGGGGGGAGTGCGGCGACAGGGGAGGTCTCCTGCTGCAACGTGGGTGGGGAGTGCGAGATCTACTCCGACGTGGACCTTTACGTGGTGGTAGGGGAAGGCGTGGAGCTGGAAGGGGCAAGGCGGAGGGCCCGCGAGGCCGTCGGTGGTTTGTCCCTTTCGGGGAACGGGTTTCGCTTCTTTCGCGCGCCGGACGTCGGGGTATACACGTTCGATGACCTTGCCGGACAGCCGGCTCGCCCGGGCACGGTGGGATTGGGGGCGCACAACCGGGTGCTGTTCGGCGACCTCGAAATCCCGGGGCGCGTCGCCGCCCGTATCGGCGGCAAGATGGCCCTGACGGAGGCGCTCTATCTGGTGGAAAACCGCTTGTCCGAACTCACGGGCGTCCTCCACGCGGGGACCGGCGAGGGCGGCGGAAAGGGGAGGTTCCTGGCCTTCAGCGTCTGCAAAGCGGGCCTGGATGTGGGCACGGCCGCGCTGATATCCATGGGACAGTTCGCCCCCGTACGGCGGGAACGGGTGGCCTTGGTGCGCGAGTCGTTAGCCTCCGGACAGCTTCGGGAACGATGGGGCCCGGGCCCGACCGGACTTTTCGAAAGGTGCGCGCAAGCGCTGGAGAAGTTGCCGTCACCGGAATGGGCCTCGGATGTCGGGGGTCGGGATACCGTAGAAGCGGTGACCGCGTTTGCGCTTGCGGAGTGGAAGCGCATCGCGAGCCAGTGCTACCCGGAGGATGCGGACGACTGGTCCGCGATGATCCTGCGGCGGTGTCACACCGGCGAATATGTGGACAATCTGCGTCGATTCGCGGCCATGTCCGCGCGACGTGGATTCTCGCGTCGGGGTGCGATCGTGGCCGGTATTCACCTGTCCCGCTATTCGGCGATGGACGCACTGCGTCTGTCGGCCTTGATGGAGTTGCTATACCGCGACGAGAGCATCAAGCCGGAAATCGGTACGCTCATCCAAACACTGGGGCCGTTCCTCGAGCGCCTGACGCGGGCATATGGTTTCGTGAGCGGATCGCTGGCCGAGCGTTCGCACGCGATGTATCGCGCGGTCCAATGAAGAGGCGCTGAAGGTGGGAAGACCGTTACTGATCGTGTTTCTCATCGATGCCCTCGGCTGGGAAATCGTCGAACGTTTCGAATTTTGCCGCGATCTATTGCCCCGGCGGGCCCCTCTCGGCACCGTGTTGGGTTACAGCTCCGCCGCGATTCCTTCCTTGCTGTCGGGCGCGCCGCCGTCGGCGCACAAGGCGTGGGCGATGTGGCGCCTCGCGAAAGGGAACAGCCCCTTCGGGTTCCTGCGGGTGCTCCCTCGCATGCCGCACCCCCTGGAGTGGCGCACACGTTGGTTGACGAGGCGAATCACCGACCGGCGCGGGAAGATCAAGGGTTACTACGACCTGTACGAGATTCCCCTGCGCGTGCTGGGGCATTTCGACGTGGCGGAGCATGGTGATCCCTATCAACCGGGAGGGTTGCCGGTGGAAACCATCTTCGACCGGCTCGTCGCGGAACGCGTCCCGTACCGGATGTGGTATTACCACACGCCCGAAGCGGAAAACATGCCGGCGCTCTTCAACGCCGTGGACAGCGAGGCCGGCGTCCTGTTCCTCTACACTCCCGAACTGGACGCGCTCATGCACCGCGTGGGGGTCTTCGATCATGCCGTCGAGCGCAAACTCCGGGGATACGAACGGTTCCTGCGATCGGTCATCGAACGCGGCGGCGGATGTCACCGCGATGTCACTCTGTGCGTGCTCAGTGACCACGGGATGACCGATGTGCATACGACCGTCGATCTGTGGGGAGAAGTGACGAAGGCCGGTTACCGGCTCGGACGGGATTATCTCGCCTTTTACGACTCCACCATGGCCCGGTTCTGGTGCGGCGATGCGATCCGCGTCCGCGTGGACGCGCTGCTGCAGGACGCCGGCGCCGGCCGTCTTCTCAGCGACGAGGAG
>JBGSIK010000212.1:0-1928 GCA_041742575.1 Candidatus Krumholzibacteriia bacterium | reverse complement strand
GGCCTCTGCCCGCGGCGGCGCCGTCGTCGTGCGCGTGCGCGGCGATAGGGTGTTGCTCGAGGGGCAGGCGGTGACGGTGATTCGCGGGGAGCTGTTCCCTTGAACGAGGCCGCGACTTGAAAACTTATCGCAAGGAACTGTGGTTTGCGACGCCATCGCGGCGCGCATTCATCAACATCACGTCCGATGTCGAGGCCGCTCTACGTGAGTCGGGTATTCGCGAGGGACTCGCGCTCGTCAACGCGATGCACATCACCGCTTCGGTGTTCATCAACGATGATGAAGCCGGACTGCATCGCGACTACGATGTCTGGTTGGAGAAGCTCGCGCCTCACGATCCGGTCGATTGGTACCATCACAACCGGACGGGTGAGGACAACGGAGACGCGCACCTCAAACGCCAGCTAATGGGCCGCGAGGTGGTCATCGCCGTCACCGGGGGCAAACTCGATTTTGGCCCCTGGGAGCGGGTATTCTACGGCGAGTTCGACGGCCGACGGAAGAAACGCGTCCTGGTCAAGATCATCGGAGAGTAAACACGCCTCACCGGATTAGCACCAGTTTTCGGGTCCGCACAGTGGCCGTCGCGGATGCGCGCACGAGATAAACGCCGCTCGGCACGGGCCGCCCCAAGACGTCGGCGCCGTCCCAGAGCACGGAGTGGGGACCGGCGGGGAAGGTCTCGTCGGCGAGCGTGCGAACGAACCGGCCGGCCGGGTCATATACCGAAATCCGCACACGGCCGGCGTCGAGGAGATCGAACTCGATCGTGGAGTGCGCCGAAAACGGATTGGGATACATCCGAACCACGTCGAGGTCGGACCGGGCGGGGACCGGGCTCTCAGCGCTCACCAGGATCGAGCGGTTTTCCCACAAGTTTACCTGTTTGACTCCGTCGTAGTTCTTGCCGACGATATCTACCCTGCCGTCGCCAGTCACGTCGCCAACGCGCGCGTTGTGCGTCCCGGTGGTCGCCAAAATGATCCGCGTCCACGAAAGCCCCCCGCCTTTGTTCTGGTAGACCAGCACGCGTTTTTGCGAGCTGGTATGCATTTCGCCGGTGAAGACATCCGGGTCGCCATCGGCGTCGAAGTCGGCCACCTCCAGGCTGTGGGCGCCAACGAGAGCGGTTGGCTCGATCAAATGTTCGCTCCAGGTCGGGTTCTCGAACCATGAGACCGAACCGCTGCCCTCGGAGTGGCTGAGGACGATGTCATTCACGCCGTCCCCGTTCATGTCGGCAACGATGTCGCGGCACCACGCACCCCAGTTGGGTGCAAACATCGTCGATGCCCAGGATGTGCCCTGGCCGTTCAAATTGTCGAACCACCAACGGTCGGCCGCGAGGTCCAGATCGCCGTCGCCGTCGATGTCGCCCAGGCCCAGCCCTTCGCCGTCCAGCTGCGATACAGGACGTCGCGTCCACGATCCATGCGGATCGGGAGGCGCCTGGAACCACAAGACTTCCAGATCCTTGCGGAAAACGACCACGTCGAGATTGCCGTCGCCGTTGATGTCCCCCACACACACGTCATGAGCGAAGTCGTCACCGATCGAGTAACATGCCCAGCCGCCCGCTTGGGTAGGATCTCCAAGGTTTTCCCACCACTCGATGCGCCCGCGGGAGATGCAACTCAAAACCACGTCGGAGTCGCCATCGCCGTCGATGTCGGCGATTTCACCGTCAGTGGTGAACGAACCACTGCCCACAGCGTACCGCGTCCAGTCGGGAGCGTGGTACCAAACCGCTCCGATCGACATCTCGCTTCCGACCACCACATCTGATATTCCATCCCCATCGATGTCGCCGATTGCACATATATCGAGGCAGCACTGAGTGCCGGACGGCGGGCTGGCGTCGATGATGTTGATCTGGAACTCGAGTTCGGTGGCGGACGCGCTTGACACAATGACAGGAAGAAAGAGGG
>JBGSIK010000211.1:0-6626 GCA_041742575.1 Candidatus Krumholzibacteriia bacterium | reverse complement strand
GGAAGCAGAAGCGGCGCGCCGGGAGGTCCAGTCGTCCCGCATGGACATCGACAATCTCGTCAAAGAGAAGAGCCGGGTCGATAACCGTATACAATTGAAGAAGGATCAGATTTCCGAGATCGACGCAGACGTCCTCTCGCTGCAGACCGCCACGTACACGGATTCGGTGACCGAGTATCAGTCCGCCCTCGAACGCAGGTCGCGGTTGTCGATGGAAACGGAGATGAATCTCCGCGAGCTTCGCGACCTCTTGCCCACGACGCTCGAAGACGAAGCGGCGCTCGCCGACTGGGAGTGTCGGATCGACGCGCATCTGGACGCGGCAGAAAAAAGCCGTATAGCGGAGTTCGACGCGGACGCTCAGAGGCGCATGGTCGTGGAGAAGGAGGGCCTCCAGTCGCGCGTTCGGAACCTCGAAGCGGCGCTCCTGCAGGGATCGCGGAAGCTTCATAGCATCGAAGTCAAAGCACGGGAGCTCGACGTGCTGGAAGCGGCGCTGCCGTGTCGCACCATACAGGAGCTCGATCACGTGGCCCGCGCGATCGGGGATTTCCGCTCTGGCATCGAGCGTGACCAGCGCACCGCGCAGGAAGCCATACGAATCTGCCAGGAGATCGAGGCGGACGAGAAAGCGCGCGTAAGCGATCTCTTCGGGCGCGATTCCCTCGTCTCTTCCCTGATGTCCGCGATCACCGGCGGCCGCCACACCGCCGTCGAATACGATTCGCGCCGGAACGCGATCTACGTCGTCTCTCCGGACGGCGGGCGGCTCCCGGCAGAACACCTCTCCGGGGGCGCGTTGGACCAGCTCCACCTCGCGATCCGGGTCGCCATCGCCGGCAAGCTGCTCGGGGAGGAGAAAGGATTCCTCATCCTCGACGATCCCTTCGTGAGGGCGGACGCCGCGCGATTGCGCGCCATGATGGACACACTCCGCCGCCTGGTCGAGGAGGGGTGGCAGATCCTCTACTTCTCTGCCAAAGACGAGGTCACCGACGCGCTCCGGGAAGACGTGCGCGCGCAGCGCGTGCAGTTGCTCCACCTCGAGGGATGCGTGCAGGCCGGTCTGCACGCCGGCCCGGAGACCGGCTCGGAAGCCGGTCAGGAGACCGGCCTTTTCGATTGACTTTTCGTTACTTGCGCTATATAGTAACCTCGTCGGGGGTTCTGACCGGCAAAGCCTATATCGGTCACCCCTGATGTTCGCCGAAACCGTTTCCACCCCTGTTCATCAGATAACCGCATGGGCTCCAGAGTAAGGCTCCTCGTCGCGCTGGCCGCAGTTCTATCGCTGCGGACGCTTGCCCCTGTGCGTGCAGCGACCGATCCCTCGCTCAATTGGAAGACCATTTCCACCGAACATTTCGACGTCCATTACCACGAAGGAACCGAGTGGACGGCCCGTCAAATCGCTGCGATCGCCGAGGAGATCCATCCCTACATCACCGGGCTCTACCAGTACGACCCCGGTCGTGTGAACTTCATCGTCAAAGACACGGAGGACTACGCCAACGGCGCGACCTACTACTACGACAACAAGATCGAGATCTGGGCCACCAACCTGGAGTTCGGGTTCCGCGGCACCACGCAATGGCTGCGAAACGTCGTCACGCACGAGTACACGCACATGGTCTCCATCCAAGCGGCGATGAAGATGCCGCGGCGGATCCCGGCCCTGTACTTCCAGCTCATCGACTTCGAGGACGAGAAACGCCCGGACGTGCTCTACGGGTATCCCGATATCATCGCTTCCTATCCGTACGCGGGCGCCGCGGTGCCGCCGTGGTTCGCCGAGGGTACGGCGCAGTATCAATCCCCGAGCAAGCAGACCGACTGCTGGGACACCCATCGCGACATGATCCTGCGCTCCGCCGTGCTCGAGGACAAAATGCTGAGCTACGACGACATGGGCTTTTTCGGGCACGGGAGCATGGGTAACGAAGAGATATACGATCATGGCTACGGGCTCGTCCGATACATCGCGATGACATACGGTCCGGAAGCGATCGAGAAGATCACGGCGGAGTTGGGAGGGTTCACGCGCCTCAGCATAGACGGGGCTTTGAAGAAGGTCACGGGGAAGGGCGACCGCGAGCTCTACGCAGACTGGCAGGATTATCTCCGCGCCCGCTACGCCGGGCAAGCCGCAGGGGTGAACTCTAACCCGCGCGAGGGGCGGGTGCTTTCCGACCATGGATACCTGTCGATCTACCCGTCGTTCAGCCCCGATGGCGCGCGTGTCGCGTTTCTTTCCAACAAGGGTAGTGATTACTCGCGGACCGATCTTTACCTTGTCGATCGCGACGGGCGGAATCTGCGAAAGATCAAGGATGGCGTGTCCTCGCGACCGGTGTTCTCTCCGGACGGGAAAAAGCTCCTCTACGCCCGCCACCGAAAAGCGAGCATATACAACGCCATGCTCTCCGACCTCCACGAGTACGACTTCGACACCAAAAAGGAAAAGCGGCTCACGACGAAACTGCGAGCCTCCGAACCCGCATACTCTCCGGATGGGAAGAACATCGCGTGTATCCTCAATACCGACGGGACGCATCGCCTGGCGGTCATGGGCGCGGACGGGAGTAATGTGCGGGCGGTCTTCGAGCCCGAGAAGGGCACGCAGCTCTATCTCCCGCAGTACTCGGCGGACGGAACGCAGGTCCTCTTCGGCATATTCGAGGGCGGGACGCGCAACATCGCCGTGATCGATGCGAACGGGAGCGGCTTCCACTACCTCGTCAAGACCGGCAACGACGAGCGCGACGCTCGCTGGCTCCCCGACGGGAGCGGAATCGTGTTCGCGTCCGATCGCACCGGGATCTTCAACGTGTACATGCTCACGCTGGCGGACCAGCGCTATCAACAGCTCACGAACCTGATCGGGGGAGCGTTTGCCCCCGATGTTTCGCGCACCGACGGGGCGCTCGTCTACTCCGGATACGATGGAGATGGCTACCACATCTCCGTGATCGATGAGGCCCATGGGATCCCGATTGCGACGCTGGATGAGGCTGCGTACGCGGAGCGCGCCATGGGTGACATGGATGAGTGTGTTGCCCTCAAGCGCGAAGAGCAGAAACGGGTGGCCGGGGGCGCGGCACCCGCGGTCGGGAAAGAACTGGAGGAGCCGAAGGACTACGATTGGACCTACTCCAATTTTCAGTTCTTTCCGCGTGTGGTGGTGTGGGACAACACGGTGCGATTGGGTGTCTTCATCGCCGGAAACGAGATCCTCGATAAGCAGCTCTTCTTCCTCGGCGGTTCGTACGGTCTCGACGGCCGTTTCGACGCGTTCATAAACTACGAGCTGCGGCCGTTCTTTCCCGTGCTGTACATGGAATTCATACGAATGCGCGAGATCACCAGCGACACCCAGGAGCTCGAGGGCGATCCCGATTACGTCGCGCTGAACCTCGAGGAGGTGCAGTACGACCTGTGGGCGGCCGACCTTGGCGTGCGCCTCGAGTTCGAGGATCCCCTGGGTCTCACCAGCCGCCATGACCTTGCGTTCTGGTACTCGCACGGCGAGTATCGCGTCCACATCGACTGGACGGCGACCGATTACGAAGGCGAGGTGCACACGCAGGACCCCGTCGCCTGGCGCTATTTCGTCGGGAACGATCTGTTCGCGCGATACCGCCTCAAGGCGATTCAGAGCGCGACCGACGCCGACATCAATCCGCGCGGGGGAAGGGAGGTGTCGCTGCAGTATATGCGCGGCACCGACCAGCTCTTCAATAGCGGCGAGTTCGAATACGGATTCAGGCCCGAGTACACCGACTACCGGTTCAGTCAATACACAGTCGACTGGAGGGAGTACCTCGCCCTCCCGTGGGCGCGCCACACCCTCCAGCTCCACGCGCACGGCTCGTTCATCGACAAGAAGGTGGATGACTTCTTCTGGGTCTACCTGGGAGGTATGGACGGGATCCGCGGGTATTCCTATTATAGCATCGGCGGGCGCAAGGGCGCGATCGCCGGGGCCACGTATCGCTTCCCCATCTGGCGCCGCATCGGCAAGCAGTGGAGCTGGCTCACGCTGCGCGACATCTACGGCGGCGCTTTCTTCGAAGCCGCCAATGCGTGGAAGAACCATTTTGATGCCGAGGAGATCAGGAAGTCGGCCGGCCTCGAGTTGAGACTGCAGCTCGGCTCCTACTACACGTATCCCACCGCGGTCAACTTCGTCGCCGCCCGGTCGCTGGACCGTTCGGTGGTCGTGCTCCCCGCGTTCGACAACCTCGAAATCGTGAACGAGCCGCAGTGGCGGTACTACCTCTCGTTGGGATTCACGTTCTGAGCTGACGCGACTCCTTCGCTTCCCGTGCCCAATAGGCCGCCGTTGACAGCGCCCTCCGGTAGGGTTAGAATTTTGCTTGCGGGGATGCGGGTTGTGACCGGATGGTTGTGCGGCGGAAACGTCCCCCCAAGATCATTCACCCCACGCTACTGGGCGCCAAACAGCGGGGAACGGCGCATGCAAAGAGAATCCGAAATCTTCAGATCGGGGTGCGGCGCCGCCGGCGCGGCGGGGTACCGTCCGCAGCGCGGATAGGCGGTATACGATGGCAAAGTACAACCGGATAGTTGCGTTGATCGGTTATGTGTTGGATGGGGTGCTACGCTTCAAGCGAGGGCATTCAATCAGCTGCCGATATACAACCGGTTCAGGATGGGTCGGGCGTTGTGCACATAAAGGCTCCTGATCCGGCTGTTCGCGTTTCGCTGACGCTAAGTGACAACGTGGTGTCGTCCGCACAGCCCGTCGAGGTTACGATTAGCATCACAAACCTGACTGATGAACGGATCTTGTGGGGTCGGGGGAGCTCGGTTTGTCGTCTCACTTTCCTCGCAGTGGTCGACGAAGAAGAATTTCCTGCTTATCATGAGCACTCAACGGACGACCGAGGACTGTCACGGCGACTGCGGGGCGCCCGGCGCGCTGGCTCCGCGCAGGCGGGGGGGCGTCCGCGGCTTACGTTGGCGTTAGGCAAGGGGAATATTGATGCTAATGAAGCGCATTAGTGTTTATGTCATTTTGCTTTCGATGCTGCCGCTCCTGATTCTGCTAGAATCATCGTGCGAGAGCACAACCACTATTGATAAACCTCATCCCGCTCGGTTCGAGCTTGCCGTTGACAAGCCAGAGGGCACGGTCCCCGATACAGTTGCTTTCACCGGCAGGTTATACGGTGATATCGATACGCTCCGCATGTGCTGCCCTGACGATTATGGTTTTTGCGCCGGCGACATTCCGAAAGGATGCATTTATATAAATCTGCCGTGCGACTCGACTCAAGGTGCGAAGCGCGTGTACACCGAAACATACATCTATCAAGTTCCTGGTACATATAGAGCGATCATGCTGCTCCATTGTCAGAACGGAAGCTTTATTGACAGTGTGGCAGTACGTGTTCAGTGATCTTAGTAATGAGGTGTTGCTCGCTGCCTGACACGGCATGCAGCTGGCGGCTGGCGCGTGATTGGGCGCGGAGACGTGGGTGATGAGGTGGCGGCGGGCGGCAGCTACGCTGGTGCTAGGTGAAGCATAATATGACGAGGGCATGCGTGATACATTCGTCGAAGAGGCGGTTCAGGTTATGCGCAGCAACGTGTTTGGTCTCTCGACGTGCTGGGCGCGGACGCTCCGCGCCACCTCGGCCTCGCCGCTCAGCCACACCATTAGGCGGCTGATCAATCCTGGATCTTACGTGTCACTTACTCGCCGGGCAGATGAGGTGAAAGATGAAGCGCTACTACCTGTGTTGTGCGCTGGCTTTGTTGATCGCGACTCAAGGCATCGCGCAGACGAGTTCTCGCGTGGCCGCAGAGATTGAGACGATCTATCCACAGGTCGACACGCTCTATCGTGATCTTCACCAACATCCCGAGCTCTCGGGGCACGAACAGCAAACCGCCGCGAAGCTAGCGGCGGGACTGCGTTCTCTGGGATACGAGGTCACCACAGGGGTCGGTGGTACAGGAATCGTCGGCGTCTTGGGAAACGGTCCCGGGCCGACGGTGATGCTCAGAACCGAACTGGACGCCCTTCCTGTTGTGGAGAACACCGGCTTGCCGTACGCCAGCGTCGTACGGGCTAAGGACGGTAGCGGGGCGGATGTCGGCGTGATGCACGCGTGCGGACACGACGTTCACATGGCCGCGTGGATGGGAACAGCCGCGATCATGGCCACGAGCCGTGCGAGTTGGAGCGGTACCCTTGTCCTGATTGGCCAGCCCGCCGAGGAGACCGTCGCTGGCGCAAAAGCCATGCTGGCTGACGGTCTGTTCACGCGCTTTCCACGCCCTGCCTACGCGCTGGCGATACACGGCGACGCGCGGATGCCCGCGGGCCTTGTAGGTATCCATGCTGGCCCGATTCTGGCGAACGCGGACAACGTGAATATCACGATCTTCGGACGCGGCGGGCACGGCGCGCGACCCGACGCCACTGTTGACCCGATCGTCATTGCCGCCCGCGTCATTCTGGCGCTTCAAACCATCGTGTCGCGCGAAAACTCTCCCTTCGATCCCGCCGTGATCACGGTCGGAACGATTCATGGGGGCACCAAGAACAACATCATTCCCGACGAGGTTCGCCTTCAGCTGACGGTGCGGTCATTCAC
>JBGSIK010000210.1:0-4457 GCA_041742575.1 Candidatus Krumholzibacteriia bacterium | reverse complement strand
CGAGCTCAAGGCCAAACTGGAGGCGCTGGGAGACGAAAACGGGAACCCTATCGGCACGCGCGTGTTCTTTCCGGAGGATGTCTTCAGGGAGTGCCGCGGCTTCCCGCCGGACATGATCGTGTATCTGGGTGACCTCGACTGGCGGAGCGCCGGCAGCATCGGCAACCGCTGCCTACATATTTTCGAGAACGACACCGGCCCCGACGACGCCAACCATGCTCGCGAGGGGGTGTTCGTGTGGCACGGCCGCGGGGGCGAAGTCTCCGGATACCTGGGTCAGGTCTCGATATACGACCTGGCGCCGTCAATATTGGATTTCTTCGGGGTCGAAGTCCCGAGTGACATGATCGGAAAGGTGATTTAACCGCTTGGAGGCAGCATGAACGGGTTCACACTCTGGTTCACGGGGCTACCCTGCTCGGGCAAATCGACGCTGGCGAAACGGGTCGAGGAGATCCTGCTGGAGCGCGGTATGAACGTGGAGGTGCTGGACGGGGACGAGGTCCGCAAGAACCTGACCAAAGGCCTCGGATACTCCAAGGAAGACCGCGACACCAACATCCGGCGAATCGGCTGGGTCTGCAAACTGCTCTCCAGGAATGGCGCGGTGGCCATCGCGGCAGCCATCTCGCCCTACGCCGAGATCCGCAACGAGGTTCGCGCGTCGGTCGACCGATTCGTCGAGGTGTACGTGAAGGCGCAGATGGAGTCCCTCATCGAGCGCGACGTCAAAGGGATGTACAAGAAGGCGATAGCGGGCGAGATCAAGAACTTCACCGGTGTGGACGACCCCTACGAACCGCCGGAGAAGCCGGAAGTGATCGTGGATACGGACAAGGAGACGGTCGAGGAGAGCACGGACAAGATCATCCGGACCCTGGAAATGCTCGGTTACATACCGACCGTAGAGGGTGGGAACGAGTATTCCCCCGAAGAGGAAGAACAGATCAAGACGCGCCTGCAGGACCTGGGGTATATTTAGCGCGACTCCGGCGCCGGCGATTGCTCCGGTCCCGAGACGGTTCCATACGCAAATGGCAGTCCCCTGGAATAAGCAACCCCCACAAAGAGCGTGCGTGGTTGGGCTCGACGGCGTGCCCCATTCCATGATCACGCGCTTCATGGCCACCGGCGTCATGCCGAACCTGCGGGACATCGCCGCGCGCGGCCGCATCACCGAAATGACGGTGACGCTGCCCGAGATTTCGTCGGTGAGCTGGTCCAGTTTCATGACCGGCAAGAACCCCGGCGCGCACGGCATTTTCGGTTTCACCGATCTCCATGACGGCACCTACAAACAGAGCTTCCCCAGCTTCCGCGAGCTCCGTTCCGAGACCATTTGGGACCGTCTGGGCGAAGAGAAGATGCGGAGCGTGGTCATAAACCAACCGGCGACGTATCCCGCCCGCCCGATGCACGGCGTGCTGGTTTCCGGTTTCGTGGCCGTGCATCTCGAACGCTCGGTCTTCCCCGCTCAGTACCTGCGCACGCTGCGCGACATCGACTATCAGATCGATGTCGACGCCGAAGAGGTCCGCAATGACCCGCCGGCTCTCTTCCGCGCTCTCGGGCGACTGCTGGATTGCCGGCGGCGGTTACTCGACGCTTTGTGGGATGAGGAAAAGTGGAACCTCATGGAGATCGTGGTCACGGGGACCGATCGCCTTCACCATTTTTTGTTCGACGCCTATGAAGACGAATCCCACCCCCATCACGGCGATTTCCTCGATTACTACCGGCGGGTGGACGAACTCGTGGGCTACGTGCACGGCAAGTTTGCCGCGCTCGGATACGAGAAGAATTTCTTCGTGCTCTCCGACCACGGATTCTGCCGGACCAAAAAAGAGGTGTTCGTGAACGCCGTGCTCTCCGAACTGGGCTACCTCCGCTTCACCAAGCCCGGTTCGAAATCGCTGGAAGACATCTCCGAGAATGCCGTCGCCTTTGCGCTCGACCCGGGTCGGATTTATATTCACCGCCGAGGGCGGTATCCACGGGGGTCCGTTTCGGAAAGCGAAGTGGAGAAACTCAAAGGCGAGCTCACGTCCGTGTTCGAAGCCATGACCGACGGCGACCAACCGGTGATCCGGCGCGTCTTCGACGGGAATGAGGTGTACTCAGGACCGCAGGCCGGCCGGGCGCCGGACCTCCTCCTCGTCTCCGAACACGGCTACGACCTCAAGGGCCGCGTGGCCGCCGATACCGCGTTTGGAGAGCGGCGTCTCCAGGGCATGCACACATGGGACGACGCCTTCTTCATCACGCTCCGAACCGACCTAATGCCGGACAAAGATGAGTTCAACTTGCTCGACGTACCTCCACAGATTCTCCGGAGCCTCGATGTCCAACCGGGAAATTCGAGTGAACCGAAAAGCTGCTAGCGCCGTCTGCGTCGTGGGGCTTCTCCTTGCACCCGCGGTTGCGCATGCCTACATCGGGCCGGGGGCCGGTTTCGCGCTGGTGTCGTCGTTTTTGACACTCGCGATCGCGTTTCTCACCGCTTTCTTCGCGCTGCTCACCTTCCCATTCCGAGCCATCGTGCGGACCATCCGGCGCCGCAGGTCGCTCCGCCGCGCGAAGGTGAAAAAGGTGATCGTCCTCGGCCTCGACGGGCTGGAACCGACCATCTGCGAGCGCATGATCGAACGCGGCGAGCTTCCGAACTTCAAAAAGCTCATGGAGGCCGGCTCTTACCGGCGTCTGGGGACTTCGAGCCCCGCGCTCTCGCCCGTCGCGTGGTCGACATTCGCGACCGGCGCGGACAGCTCGCGCCACGCCATCTACGATTTCCTCTCCCGCGATCTGCGAACGTACCTGCCCAAACTCTCGTCCAGCGAAGTGTACCCGGGCGGGCGGTTCGTGAAGCTGGGACCGTTCCGCTTCCAGTGGGGCCGGCGCGGTGGTGTGCGCATGCTCCGCAAGAGCAAGTCGTTCTGGAAGATCCTGGGCGAGCACGGCGTTTTCACCAGCGTCCTTCGCGTTCCGATCACGTTTCCGGTCGAGAAGGTCAATGGGGTCATGGTCGCCGGAATGTGCGTGCCGGACTTGAGGGGCACGATGGGCTCGTTCACGTATTTCACAACCTCGCCGGAAACCGAACGGATCGGCGGTCTCGTGGTCCGGGTGCCTCCTGCCAACGGATGGATCGACACGGAAATCCCGGGACCGTCGAGCCCGGTGAACGGCCGCACGCTCACGGTGCCTCTGTCCTTCAGGGTCTCCACCGAGCCGCGCGGCATGGAGATTCGCGCCGGCCGTGATAAACTGTTCGTGCCGGAACGCACCTATTCGCCGTGGGTGCGGCTCTCTTTCAAGGCCGCCTTCGGATTGAAGCTCCACGGGATCGTCCGCTTCTACCCCACGCGCACGGACCCGGAGGGGGACGCGGGCCTCTACATGACGCCCATTCACATCGACCCCGAGAAGCCGGCGATGCCGATCACGCACCCGCCGTTCTTCTCTATCTACCTGGCCAAGCTCCTCGGCCCCTTCGGGACACTGGGCCTCGCCGAGGACACCTGGGCCATGAATGAACGGGTGCTCGACGAGAAAGCGTTTCTGGAACAGGCGTACCTTTTCCATGACGAGCGTATAAAGATGTGGTTCCACTCGCTCGACCGGTTGCGGGACGGAATGGTGGCGTGCGTGTTCGACTTGAGCGATCGGCTGCAGCACATGTTCTTCCGGTACCTCGATCCGGAGCATCCGGCCAACCGGGGCAAGGACACGACGGAGTACAAGGACGCGGTCTATGAGATGTACCGCAAGATGGACGATCTCGTCGGGCGGACGATGGAGCACGTGGATGGAAACTCTGCATTGATAGTCCTTTCCGATCATGGCTTTAAGCAGTTTCGGAGGGGCGTGAACCTGAACACGTGGCTCCGCGACCAGGGGTTACTGGCCCTCCGGGAAGGCGCCGGGCCGGGTGAGTACCTGAGCTCGGTGGATTGGAGCCGGACGAAGGCGTACGCGATCGGCCTCGACGGGATCTATATCAACAAGAAGGGGCGCGAACGCCAGGGCATCGTGGAGGCGGCGGACATGGCGGCGCTGAAGCGCACGATCATCGAAGGCCTCACGGCGCTCTCCGATGACGGAAACCGCCCGATACGTCGCGTGATCGACGTGGAGGCGGCATTCACGGGCCCCTATCGAGGCGAGGGGCCGGATCTGATACCGGGCTTTGCGGAGGGGTATCGGATGTCCTGGGACGGCGCTAAAGGGACGATCACGGAGGACGTGATCGACGACAACACGAGGAGCTGGAGCGGCGATCACTGCATGGACCCGGAGATCGTGCCGGGGATCCTGTATACGAACCTGAAGGTGCGGGCGGACGCCCCCCGGCTCATGGACATCGGACCGACGGTCTTGGACCTCTTCGGCGTCGACGTCCCGCCCGACATGGGCGGGAGGAGCATCTTGTAGCGCGGCGGAGCGTCGTGGCCGGTGGT
>JBGSIK010000209.1:0-11797 GCA_041742575.1 Candidatus Krumholzibacteriia bacterium | reverse complement strand
GTTCGCGCGCTGGCTGCGCGTTACGCCTGGCCGAGGCCCGAGGACCGGCGCGCGCTCGACCTCGCGTATGCCGACGCCATGCGCGAGGTGTGGAAAGCAAACCCCGGCGATATGGACGTGGCCGCCCTGTTTGCCGAGGCGGTGATGGATCTGCGCCCATGGGACCTGTGGTCGCCCCAGGGCGAGCCGCGACCGGAGACCCCCGAGGTCTTGAGCACACTGGAGACATTGCTCGCGCGCGTGCCGGACCACCCCTTCGCCTGTCACCTCTACGTTCACGCCATGGAGGCGTCGCCGACGCCGGAGAGGGCGGCGGGCGCCGCCGATGTGCTGCGCACACGCGTGCCCGGCGCCGGCCATTTGGTCCATATGCCCGCCCACATCGATATCCGAACGGGACGCTACAAAGACGCCATCGCAGCGAACCGGAAGGCCATCGAGGCCGACCGGACGTGGGCGTCACGAGGCGGTTTTTACTCGATGTACCGGGCGCACAACTACCATTTCCTTGCCTACGCAGCGATGTTCGACGGCCAGCGTGAGATCGCCCTGAAAGCCGCGAAAGAGATGGTGGAACAGATACCTGCCGAGACGGTCCGGGAGTTTCCCGACGTCCTCGAAGGGTTCATGTCCGTACCGACTCACGTCATGGTGCGTTTCGGAATGTGGAGCGAGTTGCTCGAGGAGCCCGAGCCGCCCCGGGATTTCGTGGTGACGGCGGCTTTCTGGCACTACGGCCGTACGGTGGCGTTCGCGGCATTGGGACGCGTTGCAGAAGCCGAGGCCGAATACACCGCGCTGGAGAAGGCTTACGAATCAGTGCCCGAAAGCCGGTTCATCGGCAATAACACCGCCCGCATCGTGCTCGAAGTCGGCTTACCGATGGCGAAGGGAGAGCTCGAGTATCGCCGCGGCAACATCGACCTCGCTTTCGAGCTGTTGCGCGAGGCGGTGCGCCGCGACGTCACGCTTCATTACGACGAGCCTTGGGGTTGGATGATGCCGGTGAGTCATGCGCTGGGGGCGTTGCTCGTCGAACAGGGGAAACTGAAGGAGGCTGAGGCCGTGTACCGCGAGGATCTGGCGCTGCACCCCGGCAACGGGTGGGCCCTGCACGGCCTCGCAGAGTGCCTGCGCAGGGCCGGGCGGGAGGATGAGGCGGCCGACGTCGACGGTCGGTTCCGGTCTGCGTGGGCGCGCGCAGACATCGAGATTCACGGCTCCTGTTACTGCCGGACGAAGTTCGATTGACTGAGCAGGGCACGGCGTATGCAGCTCGGAAGACCGGCCATTTCTATCGATTCGCGAAACCTCAAGAGTGATGGCCAGCGATGACGCACAGTCGCCGACAATGCCGTATAGTTGCGAGAATGGGAGCGCCATGTCCCCTCAAAAAGTTTACATAATCAACGAAGACCCCAGGCAAACTGCAAACCGGAGGCCGGAAACGGGCACAACCAGCGAGCGACCAACGGCCACAACCAGCGAGCCACCCACGGTCATAGCCGGCGAGCCACCCATGGCCACGGTCAGCCAGCCACCCACGAGTACACCGAGCCCCGAGACCCAAGCCCCCCTCCCCAAAAAAAGCAACGGCTGGCTCCTGGCGCTTCGTGCGTACGCCCTCGGGCCGCTAAACCTGATCTTCTGGCAGAGCGGAAAACATCGGAAGGCGTGGGCAATCGTCGGCGCCGCCTCGCTGGTTGCGACGACGCTGTTGTGGATAGGGTGGGGCGCATACTCCGAAGTGCTCGGGCAGCTTCAGTTCGGCGCCGTGATCTGGGCGGTGTCGGTTGCGCTGGTGATCCTGCTCACGGCGACCGCGTGGGCGCGCGTAGTCGCAACGTCCCAGAAGGGGGCGTTCTGGCCTCGACTTCTTCGCCGTTCCGGCTCTGTGTGCGCGCTCGGTCTCATCCTCCCCGGTCTCGGGCTTCTGATCGCCGGTCGTCGATGGAAGGCGGCAGTCGCGGTTTGGTGCGCCGGGCTTCTCGTTGCGGCGGCCGTCATAGCGAACCACTGGCGTTGGCTCGCGGGTAACGCCGTCGGCTCGGGAGGATATCTGTCCCATCAAACGATTGAAGGGATTCTCGTCGTCGCCGCGGCCTGCGTGGCCTTTGGGTTGCTCGCGTGGTTGGCGCTCGCCTTCGAGGGAGTCCGCGCGGTTTCCCCGGTCACACGCTCGGGCTCCGTGGCCAACGGATTGGCGTTGGCGTTGCTGGTCACGCTTGTCGCTTTTCTTGCCACCGTCCGGCCGGTACCGATCGCCCGCGACCTGGACCTCGCGGCCGAGCGGCTGCATCAACAAGGGCTGCGTATGATCCCGCTTGCTCTTTATGACGTCGCATCGTTGCTCGATCCCGGCACGCCGGCCTATCTGGCCGAGGCGATAACGGTCTGTGACGAGCTGGGATTGAAGACAACGGCGGACGCGAAGCGCGATCTGCTGCGAAAACGGGCCGCGCAATTCGCCAACGCTATTGACGCCCAGCTGGTCCCCGCCGGCACGCGCGAGGCGACCTTGCTCTGGCTGAACCGACCGCTGTATATGTTGGATCCTCCCCAACCCAACCTGCGGTCGATGGAACGCGCCGACGCGGGGAACCAGACCGAAACGCAATGAAGTGCGGCCCGTCGGAGCAACCAATTGGGACTGATACGTCTTCAATGGAAGCTCTCGATGGGTTGAAGGCTGTCTCGCCGTCTACGATGCTACTCGAACAACCGTTTCACCTGTAATAGCGGACTTCTGAATCCGAGACTAAGTGCTTGCGTCATTTATCTCCTGCAGTCCATTCGGAAACGTTCGGACAGCGGAGGAGCGCTGCGCCGTCTGGAAATTGAAAGCCGGAGTGAGATGTACACATACTTGTGAACAGTTTAACGCGATTTCTTGCCAATAGCGCTTTTCAGTTTCGTCTCCGGTCGTTATCTTGTGCTTTGCGGCAATTGGGACCGAAACTTTGCAAAGAATGAAAAGGAGAACACCGTGCGAATCAGAAGATCAGATGTGCCGGTCAAGATAAACGTGTCTGGAGCAGTGGCCCGCCAGGTGACCGATTTCGGCGATGCGACCGGGTTCGGCAAGTTCGCCGGCGAATACTTCTCGCTTGGAGCGGGGACTGATATCACTCCGCTGCTGAAAGGGCTCGAGGACGATCTTTGCCAGTCTCCGCACTGGGGTTATCTAATCGAAGGCGAGGTTACCGTCGTCTACAACGATGGAAAAGCCGAAAAGGTCTCCGGAGGCGATCTCTTCTATTGGCCGCCCGGACACACAGTCAAGGTGGGCAAGGACGCCGAGGTCATCCTGTTCAGTCCGCAGGACGAGCACTGCCCGGTCGTCGAACATTTGCGCAAACAGCTGGCAGGATAATCCTTCCCGCAGAGCGCGACCCTGCGCCTTGCGACCGAGCCAGGCTGCTTGGTCGCTTGAAACGCCCCGGCTCTCGATAACAGCCGGGGCGTTTCCTTCGCGGGGCGCTCACTGCAAGAGCACCATCTTCCGCGTCTCCGTGAATCCCGGCGCCGTCATGCGGTAGAAGTAAATCCCCGACGCCACGTGCTCCCCTCCGTCGTTCGTGCCGTCCCACCGCGCCGTCTTCTGGCCGGGTGACTCCTCATCATCCACGAGCGTCCGCACGAGCCTGCCCGACACATCATACAAACAAAGCGTCACCTTCCCGCCACCGGCCGGCACATCGTAGCGGATCGCCGTCTCCGGATTGAACGGGTTCGGCACGTTCTGATACAGCGCAAATACGCTCGGGGTCGCCTGATCGCCCACGTTCGTCGTCGATTCGGGAGAAGCGGGATCGCTCTCGTTTCCGGCGTGGTCAACCGCGGTTATCTTGTAATACACATCACCATCATCGTAATCCGGATCGGTCCACTCCGTCTCCGCCGTCGCGTGCACTTCGTTTTCCGGTCCGGGCACGAAATCAGGACTCGTTCCCCGATACACTTTGAAATACTGGAAATCGCCTTCGGCGCTCGGATCCCACGTTAGATGGTTCCCGCTCCCCGTGTTGTACGCCACGGCAAACCCCTCCGGAACGCCCGGAGGTATGTTGTCCACCGAGTAGCCGCTATCCGGCGGGCTGTCGAAGTACACACTCGGCGTCGTCGTGTGCGCGGAGACGTAGTACACGGACCACGGGATCGTCGCCCCGAAATCCGCGAGCGTCGGCGAGAGTCTGATGTACTGGCCCTGCTGTGTGGCCGAAACGTTCCCAACCACTTCCCACACCCCCGGAGGAGCTTTCCCTTCGGGAGGACTCATCACGAGATAGTACCGGTCCACATAACACACGTACCATCGGCCCGTCTCCGGTGAGTACGGAGCGAGAAGCGCTTTTTCTCCTCCAGGGAACGTGACCACCACTTCTCCCGTGATGATCTGCCCATTCGTGAGGATACTGGAAACGAGGGCCGGATTGTCCACCCGACGGTGGACGTCATACCGAGCCACAGGATATTGGGTCTCGCGCGGATTATCGTAGTACGAACGTTTGAAGTACACCCTCACCCAACCGCCCTGATCTCCCGGAACGTCCACGATCGAGTCGATCTGCGCATAGTTGAAAAGCCGCGCAAAGCTCGCCGTATAGGTGACGTTCGTATCTGGCAGTGTGACCGTGTGTGTCGTATCGCCCTCGTCGCTCCAACCGATGAACGAATAAAGAGTATCCCCCCGCTGTTGGGGCGTGGAAACGCCGATTTCATGGTTCGAGCCTGCTTCGGAGTAGAACGCTCGCGGTGCGACGAAGGTGTCGCCGTCGACCTCCACATCGAGACCAGGGGGAATGCTCGTTACGGCGACATTGACCACGGCTCCTTCGTAGGCTCCCATATCCACGACGCCGTTCCGAATCCGAGGGTTGCCGGCAAGGTCGGTTGCGGGTAGACCGCCTGGAGGCGAGTTGTTGCCCGCATCGATGGCGGGGGATCCCACCTGCAAGCGCAAGTCTCCCTCGGGCGCATGGAAGAAGAGTGGATCTGCGTCGAGATTGTAGCCGCCATCGGTTCCGAACCCCGCGTTCCACCCGGCGCCGCTCCCCCCGCAACCCTGAACGATCGAGTACGAAATCGTAGTCCCGCTGGCCGCAATTTCTATCTCAGGGCAGACTCCAGTACCGCTGCTGTCACCCCATAGAACCGAGTTCGTCAGCACGATCTTGGCCCTGTACAACATACCTATCCCTCCCCCACCGTCCGTAGCCCAATTCCTGCTGAATGAAGCATTCGTGAGTTCAGGCTTGAGCGTCGTCGATTCGGAGTTGTAGTAGTACAACCCGCCACCATTTTGCGTGACGTGGTTTCCATAAAACAAAACGTTGATGTACTTATCTTGATTGCAACCCTCGTTGTATATCCCACCTCCAAATCTCGCCTCATTGTTCGCGAATCGCACATTCGTTAGTCTTGCACGTGATAGCCCGAGATACATGCCGCCCCCGCTGGCGTCTGTCGTGTTCTGCTGGAAGACAGCGTCGGTAACGGCGGGGTTGCTTTGGCAAAACATTCCGCCCCCCCTACTCGATGCGTAATTCCCCGACACCGTGACGCGTCTGATAACGGGACTTGCTCCTACCGCATTAACGTAGATACCGCCACCCCTCATCCGCTCAGTTGGGGACGAACCGTTAGCGTATCCTCCTGTCACCGTGAACCCATCCAGCACGGCGGCCCAGGCCGAATCGATCCAGTCGATCTTCACGACGTGATAACAGTTGTCCGTCGCCGTCCCCACAACGCCGATGTCCCCGCTGAGGATCGTCGTGTGCTCCGCCAAGTTCCTTTGGTTCACGCTCGTTTCGTCGCCAGCGAATCCTCCATAGAGAGCCATCCCGTTCTGTAGCTCGAACGAAGCCGTCCGGTCGGTGCCGGCGGTCGGTTTGTACGTGCCCTCTGCAACCCAAATCTGCTTCACATCGGCACATGTATAGAAGTACACCAGTGCGTCGCGCAGCTCCTCAAAAGCATCCTGCCATGACGATCCATCGCCGGTTCCAGTGGCATCTGCATCGACGTAGAGCACGGAATCCGGAGGACATGTCCACGCTGTTCCGCTCACCACCACGTCGCTGCACACGCTTGCTCCCAGGTCGATCGTGCAGTGATGCGTGCCGTTATCCGTCGGCTGGAAACGCACCGTCACCACGCGCGATTGGGCATGGGCGAGAGAAAAGGATCCTCCACCGGAAACAATGCCGAAATGCTCGCACGATTCACTGACGTTGCCCGCAAGAATCCCGCTGCCTTCATTCGTGATCGTAAACGTGGTGTCCCGCGTGCTTCCGACTTGGGTAAAACCGGGAAAAGCAATGCTGTCCGGATCCACGGCACAAATCGGCCCGGCGGTTCCCGTGACCGACACATCGGCGCAGAGATCGGTTCCGGTCTCGATCGTGCAGTTGTGCGTCCCCGCGGAGGTCGGCAAGAAACGGACCGTCACGACCTGCGATCGCCCCGCTGTTAATTCGTATCCGGGTGGCAAAAACGAATAGTGCTCGCACCATTCCCGCACGGATCCCCGGAGCACACCCCCGCCCGCGTTTGTGATCGTGAAGGTGGTATCCGTGACACTACTGACATCCACGTTCCCGAAGTCAATGGCACTCGGCTCCACCCGGCAGATAGGGGGAGTCATATCGCCCCGCGTGACTCTCACATTGTCGAAGAGCGGCGATTGGGTACACACCGGATTAGTACGATACTGTTCAATCACCTTGACGCCGAGTGCGATCTGGATGCTGTCCGCACCGGTGGCGATGGAATCTCCGATTGCAATCGATCTCTTTGTCCAGCGGCCATAATATGAGTAATAGAGTGTCATCTTCCAGGTTCCCCAACAACCATCCACTCGGGAGCGGACACTCCAGGTATAAAACGTCCCGTTGGCAAATGGCAGATCCGCGTAGACATCGAAGGAGAGGACAACCAGATCTCCGCTGCCAGTGAATGGAATGGGCGGCGACCAGATTTCGTTGAATAGACAGCCGGTGGTATCATTGCAATCGCTAGGAGTTGCTAGCATCTCTGGATAATGCAAACACTCATTGAGGTGGAGGAAAGCCCACAGGTACGATGTGTTGGTCGTGTCCGGATCATCTTGATCCACGGTGGAACCGGGATACAGCGCCGCAAAATCGCCAAACCCCTCACCCACAGTGGCATGCCACCGGCCGTCGTTCGTTGAACGGGCGCCGATCGCCTCTCCCTCGAAGGTTTGAAGATTTACAAAACCGCTTCCCTCGACTTTGAGGTCGTCAATGATGACCGCCCCGTCGGAGTTATAGACGCCATCTTCATCTGAGTACGCGCCATCGGACGTCACTTCGAACCGGATCACGACTGGATCCTGACTCGCGTAGGGGGAAAGCGACAGACTTTCAGCCAATTCTCCTATGTCGTCGTAATACCCCGACCCGTCATTGATGGTTTCTATGCATTCCAGAGAGTCTGGACCATAGACGACATACACCTTCATTGCGTCATACTGGTATTCCAAATCCCAAGCGACTTTGTAACTTAGATAACTCCCGTTGGGTAACGAATCAAACGTCGCCTCGAACCTCTGCCGCCAAAAGTTTCCGTACCCCGGAAGTGAATTCCAGGTGCAGTATGGCCCGCTGCTGCCCGCGTCCACCCCACACCACAGCGATTGATTGCCTGAAAGCGGAACGAGCCTCCCAAAGTCCCCCCCATCCAGCGCGCCGTTCGTCCCGTCGATGTGAAAGAACGTGTCCAGTTGTGCCGTGCGGTCGACGCTCGTCCAGCCCTGCGGGTCCGGTCCGGTGCCTCCTTCAAAGTCGAACTCCGCCAGCACGAACGTCTCCCCGGGCGCTTTCGAAAGAGCAGCTTGATGCTTTTGCGGGCCCTCGAGGAGGCTTCCGGCACTGTCTATCACTATCGGGATCCGCGCTTTCTTCCCCCGGCTCTCCCTCTGGGCGTCGAGACTCGGAGCCCCCAACCCCGACGCCAGCACAACGACCACAAGCACCTTCCACAAGGCGCGACTACCTCCGGGAAGCTCGCGCAAAGCAGAATGCATAACGTGTCCGCAACTCGTTTTGATGCGTGTATATGTGGCGGCCATGATATCCCCTTTGAGTCTTTGGTGGCTTGCGGCCCTGTGGGTCGTGCCGACGTGCCCGGGTCGCTTGGCAAAATCGGCGGAGTGGAAAGCCTATCGGCAGCCTTGGGACTGTGCCTCGGTGTGCCCTTTGCGACTTTTGCACTACTGGTCGCTTGGGATTCGGGCCTTCCCACGGTTTTTCTGTTGACCATCCGACGTTCATGACGTCGCACCCCAGGGTCACGATGCTGCGTCCCCATCGCTGCAAGAACTGCCTCGTGGTCTTTGTGTGGAAATAATTGTAGCACAAAAACGTCGGGAGAAATGGACCCATTCAACCGCGGTTTGAACCCCGGCTCCCCGGAATGGGACTTCAATCGGATTTCGAGGATGTGTGGTGAGGTATTGTTGCCTGCGTGAGATCATATCCGATTGAGTCGTCAGCAAATGCGAAGAGGATAAAACAGTCGTCCAATTTACTTTTCCGTCGTAGAATGGGTTCCGCACATGAAATTCGACCCAAATGAGCCAAAATCGGTACTCAGCTTCTTTTTCTGTAAGCCGGAAGTTCCGCCGTCTCGGCACCGAACCTCGGACGGGGGAATCAGCGTACTGTACCTACTCCGCAGGAACATCATTTCCTGCTACAACACCCGTGTCATTTCCGAGGCCAGATTACTGAAGCACTTCCAGGGGCATGACGCAAAGCGCGTTTGGCCCGGCACCATTCTGGTCTTTTGCGGCATTGATTATCTCGCAAAATTCTATGCCGGATCGGACAAAGAAGGGGAAGCGGGAAAGCGATTCAAGGCGTACGTGAAATACTTCTTCCGAAATCTGAAGCAAAATCAGATCGACGCACTGTGGCAAGTTCGGTGCAGCTTGCTTCACTCGTTCGGCCTCTACGACCCACGACTCTCAAAGCCAGTCACCGTCGACGAGGAGTTCCCACCCCGGTGCGTCAGCGAGGCGAAGATGCGACTCACACTGCACTACAAATCGCTCTATGACGAGTTTGTAACATCGATCATTGCATACAATGGGTTGTTCCTTGGTAAGCCAGTAATTGGGAAGAACTTTGACGCAATGGCGAGGCACTACGGTTTTTTGAGAGTGCAAGGACGGATACAATAATTTCCTCTGTGAGCCGACGAATCGGCTCCCTGTCCGCCCACCCTCAACTAAGATCAGTTAACAGCGGCAGGCTCTGTGGACCCGGAAGCTCGGCCGGGACTGATAGTTCTGCTTTAGTCACGCGCCTGATCCTTGCTTCGCCGCACGACGGCGTTCGAGTCGGCCCAGGCGCTGCTTGCGGAGCCGGATGTTTCTCGGGGTGATCTCCACGAGCTCATCGTCCGCGATGAATTCCATGGCGAACTCCAGCGTCATCTCGCGAGGCGGCGTGAGCTGGATGGCTTCGTCCGAGCCGGACGCCCGTATGTTGGTGAGCTTCTTCTCGCGCGCGGCGTTCACCACCATGTCGCCCGATCTGCTGTTCGCCCCCACGATCATACCTTCATAGAGATCGTCACCGGGATGGATGAAGATCTCGCCTCGCTCCTGAAGGCCCCACAAGGCGTATGCCACCGCGCGGCCGCCCGTCAACGACACCATGACGCCGACCTTCCGTGTCGGCAACTCGCCTTTGAACTTCTGGTACTGATAGAAATTCTGGTACATGATCCCGGTGCCGCGCGTCACGGTGAGAAAATCGCTGCGAAAGCCGATGAGCCCGCGCGAGGCGATCTGGAATTCGAGGCGCACGGTGCCGACCGCGCTCATCACGATGTTCGTCACTTCCCCCTTGCGCTCGCCGATCAACTGCATCACCGGCCCCTGGAACTCGGGCTGGACGTCGATCACAACTTCCTCGACGGGTTCCAGCACCTCGTCGTCCACCGTTTTCAAGATCACCTCCGGGCGCGACACCTCCAACTCGTATCCCTCGCGCCGCAAGGTTTCGATCAGAATGGACAGATGCAGCTCGCCTCGCCCCGACACCTTGAAGCGGTCCCCGCCCTCGGTTTCCTCGACGCGAAACCCGACGTTGATCATCGCTTCGTGCATGAGTCGTTCGCGTAGATGCCGCGAGGTGAGAAACCGGCCGCCGTCTTTCCCGGCGAGCGGGCTCGTGTTGTGCGAGAAGTTCATCGAGATCGTGGGCTCGTCGATCTTCACCATGGACAGCAGCTCTGGATTCTCCGGGGCGGCGAGCGTGGAACCCACCTTCACGTTTTCCATTCCCGCCAGCATGATGATGTCGCCGACAGTGGCCATCTCGGCCTCCACCGGGACCAGCCCGCGATACTTGAGGATCTTCGTCACGCGTCCGCGTTCATGCTTTCCATCGCGCCGGACGAGCACGATCGGCTCGCCCGGGGTGATGGTGCCGTGGGACACCCGGCCGATGGCCATTCGGCCAAGGTAGTTGTCGTACTCGAGCATGGTGACCAGCATCTGGAAGGGCTGTTCCGCGTCACCCACGGGCGGCAGAACGCGGCGAAGTATCGTCTCCAGGAGCGGCGTCATGTCGGTGCCGGTGTCGTCCAGCTCCAAGCGCGCGTATCCGTCTTTTCCCGAAGCGTAGACGATGGGGAAGTCGAGCTGCTCGTCGGTCGCGTTCAGCTCGCAGAAGAGGTCGAAGGTCAGGTCGGCCACTTCCCTGGGTCGCGCGTTCGCGCGGTCGATCTTATTGATGACCACGAGCGGCTTCAGGTGCAGCTCGAGCGACTTCTTCAGCACAAACTTGGTCTGCGGCATGGGGCCTTCGAAGGCGTCGACCAGAAGCAGCACGCCGTCGACCATCTTGAGGATGCGCTCGACCTCGCTTCCGAAATCGGCGTGTCCGGGCGTATCGACGATGTTGAAATGCGTGTTCCGCCACTCGAAGGAGGCGTTCTTGGAGAATATGGTGATCCCCCGCTCTCTCTCCAGCGGGTTCGAATCCATGATCGTGCTCTCGCCCTCGCGGAACGCGTACGCGCCGGTCTGCTTGAGTAGCGCGTCGATGAGCGTGGTCTTGCCGTGATCGACGTGGGCGATGATGGCCACGTTGCGGACGTCTTTTCTGCGTTTCTGTGTGGTCATATAGGAATCCTCGTGGCCGAGATCAGCCGTTGCCCTCGCCGAAATCCGGCCGGGGCGTCTTCTTCCGTCTGATTCTGCCACAAAACCTCGGTTTTGAGCGAACTCGTTTCGTGCGGGAAGATCTACCTCAAAAACGAGATATACGAGATAAATTGTGCCATACGACGCAATGATTCGAGAATCACGAAATTCCCGGCAACTTGATGCATTCGCATCATAGACATTCGGACAGAAACTAACGTAGAATTTTGCCGTCCGTGCGGTAACGGCGGACATCCAGGGAGCGAGCGGTTTAACACAACGTTCGTCACTCCGGCAGTGACAGGTGAGCGTGCCTGACAGCTCTGTAGATTGCACCGGACCGCTCGGCTCAGCGCCCCATTCGACGATCGGGCCTGTCCTTCAGTACCGTCAATCCCCGGCATCGAGCACTCGCAGGAACCACCCCATACCGCAAGGGAGATCGCCATGCGTCGGCGTGTAAGAAGCGCGTGCCGTAGCGCGCGTCATGCGTTCGTTTCCATCCGCTCCAATCGCTTTATCCGCAAAATCGATCGTTCAACAATAACCAGGCTCGCAGGTCTGGTTTTTGTTTGTGCACTAGTCGCCGTGATGTCGGCGGCGGACGAGCGA
>JBGSIK010000208.1:0-1741 GCA_041742575.1 Candidatus Krumholzibacteriia bacterium | reverse complement strand
AGCGTCCCCCGCGTCCGCGAGCCGCCGCAGCTCGGCCAGCGCCGCCCCCACGTTCAGCTCTTCGGGAATCGTTCCCCGCGATCTCAGGATCAGGGCATGCTCGCTTTCGACAGCCTCCTCGCCCGGCGCAACCAGGTCCTCGTGCAGTTTCTCCCCCGGACGGAGGCCGACGATTTGTATTTCGATGTCCACGCCGGGCTTGTACCCGTAAAGCGCGACCAGGTCCCGCGCCACTTCCAGAATGCGGATGGGCTCGCCCATGCGCAGGATGAACACTTCCCCGCCCTCGCCGATGAGCGAGGCCTGGACAACCAGCAGGCAAGCCTCCTTGAGCGACATGAAGAACCGCGAGGCTTGCTCGTGGCTGACCGTCACCGGCCCGCCCTGACGGATCTGACGTATGAACATAGGCACCACGCTGCCCCGGCTCGCCAGCACGTTTCCGAAACGCACCGCGATCAAACGCGGGCGGCCGCCGCCGCGAGCGGTGTAGGACATCATCAGGTATTCGGCGAAGCGCTTGGTGGCGCCCATCACGCCGCAGGGCTTCACGGCCTTGTCGGTCGACAGCATGACGACACGCTCCACTCCCGCCGCGCGCGCGGCTTCGATGACGTTGAGCGTGCCGAACACGTTGTTCCTCACCGCCTCGACGGGAAAGGCTTCCATGAAGTGGACGTGCTTGTGCGCGGCGGCATGATAGACGTAGTCCGGAGACACGCGGCGGAACAGGCGCGCGAGCTCGTCCCCGTCCCGGATGTCCGCGATGAGCGCCTCGGTACACAATCGCGGGTACAGCGTGCGCATTTCCTGTTCGATCTCGTATATCTGGTTCTCGCCTCGGCCCAGGAGGTAAAGGGCCCGGAGATCGAACCTACCGATCTGCCGGCAGATTTCTCCGCCGATCGACCCGCCCGCCCCCGTGACCAGCACGCTCCGGCCCGCCAGCGCGCGCGAGATCGCCCCCTGATCGAACTCGACCGATTCCCGACCGAGGAGGTCTTCGGGGCGCATGTCCCGTATCTGCTCCAGCCGGACCGGTCCCCTGATGATTTCCAGCAAACCGGGAACAATGCGGAACGGCACGCCCGCATCCCGGCACAGCCCCACCATCCGGCGGTTGAACTCACGGCTCGCCGACGGGACCGCGATGATCACTTCCTCCACCCGGTGCTGCGCGACCACGACCGGGAGTTCGTCACACGTGCCGAGGACCGGTCGCGCTTCCACCAGCTCGCCGCGGAGAGTACGGTTGTCGTCGAGAAAGCCCGCGACATGGTAGGAATCCGATGCGCTCGACGCGATCTCGCGCGCCAGCATCCTGCCGGCCTCTCCGGCGCCCACGATCAAAACGCATGTCGGCATGGGGGTCGTCTCCCTAGCGGATGACGGCGATCGGCTTCACCACCGAATCGGCGCCATTGTTGATTCTCACCAGGTACACGCCGCTGGCGACGATGTATCCCCGGCTGGTGGTGAGGTCCCAGATCGGCTGCTCCGACTCGTTGGCAGTCGCGGAGTGCACGAGATCGCCCTCGAGATTGTAGATTTCGATCGTTACCGGGCCGGTGACGTTGTCGATCATGAGCTCGACGTGCCCGCGGCTGCCGTCGATCGGGTTCGGGTAGACATACACGCGCGCGAGATCGGTCCGCCCAATTTCCGGCGGCGTGTTGTCCACTTCCGAAAGCCCGCCCTGGGTGGCAACGTAGAGGAGGTCGCGTTCGGGGTGAAGCACGAG
>JBGSIK010000207.1:0-20860 GCA_041742575.1 Candidatus Krumholzibacteriia bacterium | reverse complement strand
CGCCTGCCGTGGATGGGCACGCTGGGTCTCGATGTCGGCGTGCCGCTCACGGACGCGCGAACCGGCGATTCGTATCGCCTCCACTGGGCGATCGGGTTTTCGTTCTGACGGGTGCGCGAGGACATGCGGGCGCGATGGTGTCCGGCACAAACGGCGGGGTCGCGCGCCAGGTTCGACCGGCACGATCTCGTCAAAGAGGATACACGGCGAAGTTGACACGTCTGGCGGCAGCGATGGTTCTCCTGGTGATCGGAACGCCCCGCGCGGGCGCGCCGGTGTTTGCCGCCGAGCGCCCGTTCATATCGGCCGTGACCATTTATGTGTCGGGCGGCCGTGTCGTCGCCGACGTGAAAAGCGGGGGCCTTCTTTCTGAACGGATCGCGGGCACGGTACGAAGCGGACTGCCGGCCGTGGTGGAACTCTTGTATAGTCTTTCCGCGCGAAACGACGGAACGATCGCGAGCGGAATACACAGCTACGAGCTGCACTATGATGTTTGGGAGGACATTTACCGCATCCGGAGCGACGACTCGACGCAAACGTTCGATGATTTCGCGGGCATGGGGCGGGCAATCGAAACGCTTCGCGCCGTACCGATCGTGCCGGTGAAGGCGCTCGATCCCGCCACCGAGTACGTGGTGCAGCTATCGATTGCCGTCGAGCCCCTTCGCGGGAGCGAGAAGAAACGGATCGAAGGATTCGTAGAGGAAACAGTATCGAGCCGTTCGCAAGGGGCGTGGCACGAACAGATGCTGAACGTTAGCGAGCTCATCAGCCGTTTTTTCTCGCGCGGCGAGGCGCCCTCCAGCCGGAGCGACCTGTACCGGACTGGTCCGTTCTTGCTTCTCTCGCTGCCGGGGATGAGCATCATCCCCGCGGAAGACGCCGACCACGAGGAGCCATGATGTCGATACGGAGCCGGCTCGTCATCATGTGCCTGGTAGTGGCCCTGCTGCCGGCAGTGCCGCTCACGTTTCTCGTGCGGTCGCTTCTCGAGCGGAGCTTCGACCTGGGACTCAACCCCACGGTCGAGAACGCCCTGCAGAGCGGGCTTGCCGTGTCGCGCGCGCATCTGGAAGAAGCGCGCGGCACGTTCCGGCTTCATGTGCAGCGCGTGGTCTCCGCGATCGGGGAGTCGCGCCCGGACTCAGCCGATGCTGAGGCCGAGTTGACACGGGTATTGGGGGCGTCGCACGCGATCGACGGGCTCATTGTCTCCCGCCGCGGCAACGGCGAGACCGGCGGCAAGCTCGAGCTCCCGGCCGAGCTCCGACCGTTCCAGGGGCAGAGCCATGTGCTCGACCGTCTGCTCGCGGGCGTACCCGTGGAGAGCCGCGACGAGCACTTCCGGATGGGATACGCATTTTACGAGACCATCGACCACTCGATGCTCCTCGCGGTATGGAATCCGGCCTTCGCTCATGTCCCGCCACAGAACGCGCCGGGTGGTCCGTATCGGATCCTGTTCTATGGTCTCATCGACCCGCAGTTCCTTGCCGACGCCGACGCGCTCCTCGAGGGGCGGCAGATATTCGCCGAGCTTCGGCTCACCCAACGTTCTCTCGCGCGGAGTTTCTTCTACCCGTTCCTCATCATATATGGCGGCTGTCTGTTGCTCGCGCTGGGACTTGCGCTCTTCATGGCCGAGCGTCTCGCCGAGCCGATACGGAAGCTCGCGCGCGGCGCCAACGCGGTGGCTTCCGGCGACTGGCGGTACCGGCTCGACTTCAAGGCGGGAGGGGAAACCGGACGCATGGTGTCGGCGTTCAACGAGATGGTCTCGCGCCTGGAGTCGCAGCGGCGCCGTCTCACCGACATGGAGAAGATGGCCTCGTGGCGTGAGATGGCGCGGCGCCTCGCGCATGAGATCAAGAATCCGCTTCTTCCCATTCGCCTTACGATCGAGGAGCTTCGCGCCCGCTACCGCGGTGAGGACCCCGGCTATCGCACGATGCTGGAGGATAGCGCGCGTGTGGTGGGCGATGAGCTCGACACGCTGCAGGCGCTGGTGAAGGAGTTCTCCGCCTTCGCCAGACTGCCAGAGATGAAACCCGCGGTAGCGTCCCTTGAAGGTCTCGTGCGCGACATCGCGCGGATGTACCCGCGCGCCGGAACCTCGATCATCGTCAGGGAACCCGTGCGGGATTTTCGCTTCGACCCTGACCAGCTCCGGCGTGTGCTCATGAACCTCTTCGACAACGCCGTGTCCGTGGTGGGTGACCATCACCGGTGCGCCATCGACATCGCGCTGGAGGAAACGGGGGATGAAGCCGTGCTCAGCTTCGGCGACAACGGGCCCGGATTGCCGCCCGGGAAGAACGAAGAGATCTTCGAGCCGTACTTCACGACGCGCAAGGGCGGCACCGGCCTTGGGCTTGCCGTCGTGAAGAACATTGTGTTGTTGCACGGGGGCGCGATCCGCGCGTGGAATCGCGGGGGTGGCGGGGCGGTGTTCGAGATCCGACTGCCCCTCGCGGGGCCGGCGGCTTCCGTGCCCGAGAACGAGAATCCAGAACGCAGGTACGATGTCAACCCGTAGTGCCTTCCGGCACTGCGGCCATATCGGAGGCGATATGTCAGGGCGCGTGCTCATCGTGGACGACGAACCCAATATTCGAAAGACGATCGAGATGATTCATCGGAACGCCGGCTGGCAAACCGCGAGCGCGCCGGGCGGCGCGGAGGCGCTCACACTCCTGCAGGGCGAGGCGTTTGACGTCGTGTACCTCGATCTCGCCATGCCCGACCGCGACGGCATCGACGTGCTCAAGGACATCAAGCTCCGCCGTCCGGATCAGATCGTCGTCATCCTCACCGGCCAGGGGTCCATCGAGAAGGCGGTCGAGGCCACACGTCTCGGCGCGTTCGACTTCCTGGAGAAGGACTGCGGCAGGGATCGCATTTTGCTCACGTCGCAGAAGGCCCTCGAGTACCGCCTGCTCGCCGAGGAAAACCGCACGCTCCGCGCGCGCGTGTCGAAGAAGCAGGACTACATCGGCCAGGGCGAAAAAGCGGCCGAGGTCTTGCGGCAGGTGGCGAAGGTCGCCCCCACCAACGCGCGCGTATTGATCCTCGGCGAGTCGGGGACCGGCAAGGAGCTCATCGCGCAGATGATTCACGACCGGAGCCCGCGCGCGCGTGGTCCCTTCGTCAAGGTCAACTGCGCCGCCATCCCGGAAGAGCTGATCGAAGCGGAGCTCTTCGGAAGCGAGCGGGGTGCTTACACCGGATCCGTGGGTACGCGCGAGGGGAAGTTTCAGGCCGCCGACGGCGGGACCATTTTCCTCGACGAGGTCGGCGACATGAGCACGCGCGTTCAGACCAAGGTTCTCCGCGCCATACAGGAAGGGGAGATCGAACGCGTCGGGAGCGACAAGACCCTTCACGTCGATGTCCGCGTCATTGCCGCCACCAACAAGGACCTCCCCGCCGAGGTCGCCGCGGGGAAGTTCCGGGAGGATCTGTATTTTCGCCTGAACGTCGTGCCCGTCACCGCGCCGCCGCTACGCGAGCGGTCCGAGGATGTGCCGCTTCTTGCCGACTCGTTCCTGGCCGAGTACTGCGTTGAAAACGGGCTTGCGAAGAAGCGCTTCGAGCCTCGCGTCATCGAGCTCCTGCAACGATACCCGTGGCCCGGCAATGTGCGCGAGCTCCGGAATCAGGTCGAGCGTATGGTGATCATGTGCCCCGGGAAGATGATCCGCGTTGAGGATTGCAGCACTGAGATCCGTGCCGGCGTTCCGCCCGTCGCTCTCTCCCGACGCGGCGAACGGGTCGAGGACACCGAAGGGCCTTTCGCTCCGGCCGCACCGTCCCAGGTGTCGCCCGCAGCGCGGTCGCGTTCGGCGGTTTGGTCATCGCCCGAAACGGGCCGTTCCGGGCCCAACAATCTGGTCGAGGCCCGGCGCGAGTTCGAGCGCCGCATGATCCTCGACGCCCTGGAGCGACACGAATGGAACGTCTCGCGCGCAGCCGAATCGCTCGGCCTCGAGCGCACGAACCTTCACAAGAAGATGAAGCAGCTTCGTCTGAGCCGGAAGTGAGAAGAGCGTTTCTCTCGACAAAGGCATGGAGCCCTTGATAGTGTCCAGGTGTTGGCAATGGGAAATGTCATCTCCCGAACACTAGAATGGATAAGCGCCAATCGCTGGCGAAGGTCGCTCCTCCTCGCGGGCGGCACGCTCGTTCTGCTTGCGGCACTTCGCGCGCGAACCATACCTTTGACGCCCGCGCATCCGGAGTTCAGCAATCCCTGGGATCACCACAAGTACATATGGATGGCCGTCCATGATCCGTTCGGCTTCGGTGTTGCGCCTTTTTGTTGGCGTATCGGAACGCCCACGCTCGCTCACCTCCTTCCGTTCCAGGTGGAGACGAGTTTCGCCATCATCACGTTCTTGTCGCTCTGGCTCACCGGCATCGCATTCTATTTCATCGCTCGACGCCTGTCTTTTCCCTACTGGGCGGCCCTGTCCGGCGCGCTGCTCTATTACACACAAGGCTGGTTCGTTCGCGCCAATCTTTTCAATATCTGGAAGCCGGATCCCGCAGCAGTGTGCATCTCCTTGTTTGCGGTCTTGTGCATAATGCGCAGAAACAACTGGGCGTATGCTTTGTTGCTGGCCACCGGTGTATTGTTCAAGGAGAGTGTCCTCTTCGTTGCCCCGCTCCACTACTCTTTGAATACAGATCGGCCGTGGAACCCGCGCCTGGCGCTTCGAACAGTCGACTTGGCGATTCCCGCGATCGTCGTGCTATTGATCCTCCGTGCCCTGATACCGATGCGCAATGACGACCCGGCGTACATCGCGCAGCTCCCGCACGTGTTGAGTCAGGTACAATTGGGAACAGCCACGTACAGTGTCACGTGGTTGTGGCACAATATCGGTCTCGCCCGCGTGCGCTCGTTCTCTCTCGACGGCGTCTGGTCCGCCACGGTTGGCGTGTTCGGTTTTGTTGCCGTGGTGCTGCCATTGTTCTCTTTGCGACGGAGCCTTTTTCTGCTGGTCAGATGGTTTCCCTTCCTGCTACTAGTCGCCGCGCAGGTCTTCTTCGCCACTAACGCTCAAAGGCTTCTTGCCATCGGTTTCCCCGTGGTCCTATTGGCGTCCCTCGGCGGCGCCGATTGGATCGTCAGCAGGTTGCGCGTGCACTGGGCGTCCTTCGCGGTCTTTTGCCTCGCGCTTGTGGGCGTGTCGCTTCTTCGGGCGTGGATCGTCGTGGTTCCCCTGCCGTATCAGGTTCTCGTGTTGGCATCCTATCTTTTGCTGTGTGCTACTTGGTACTTCACGTGGGGACGTAACCGCAGGCCCTCTCTCGATTAAAAGTGCCCCTAGCGCAACACGAGCACAGCCACTCCACCTCGCTTATCCATGGCGGACCGTTCACTTCCCGTTTGACGCAGGCGCAGCAAAGGTGTACAATTTGTTCGGTTTCCGCGATCCGGGGAAACTCCCCGCTGGAAGTATTGCGAGCAGGGGGTCATCGTGGCCGGGAGCTATGGTCATACGCTTAGCACGCCCGGGTCTGTTTCATACGACCGGCCCTATGTTCCCTCACATATTCTTTTGGTGTTCGCCGATGGGCAGTTGGCCACACCGGTGTAGTCGAACCGTATCCAGCAATGAGCCGATCACGGAGAAATCTGGTTTTTCTCATGGCTACGCTCTCCTTCGGAAGCGGTTGTGGATCCGATGATGTGCCCGTGCCGGTGATTCCACCTTCGAATCACGCGCCGGTTCTCCGACACCAGGCGGACACTACCATCACCGTCGGCGACACATTGCATCTGTGGGCGGTGGCGGACGATTTCGATGGGGATCCCTTGCTCTATGGCGCCGCGGTTTTGGGTACTTGGGGCCGTATCAAGGGGTGCAGCAATTCCGGTATCGATATCGATTTTGAACCATCGGACGGGCATTTCATATATCGCGCCCATTCGAGGAACCGAAGCGGGCACGATTTCCAGTTCACCGTCGCTGATACGCGCGGAGGTTGCGATTCGACGACCTTTACGGTGTTTGTGGAGGAATGAGGAGGAAACGTGCATTACCTGCTCTTTTATGATGTTGTCGATGACTATGCCGAAAAACGGCTTGCGTTTCGCGCTGCGCATCTTGCGCATGCGCGTCGCGCGGTCGAGCGCGGCGAGTTGGTACTGGGGGGCGCTTTGGCGAATCCGCTCGATGGCGCGGTGTTGCTGTTTCGCGGGCCATCGCCGGTTGTGGCCGAACGATTCGCGACCGCAGATCCTTACGTAAAGAACGGGCTCGTATCCCGGTGGCGAGTCCGGGAATGGACTACAGTCGTGGGCCCGGACGCCGAGGCGCCGGTACGCGAGGAGGGCTGAGAAAACCTTCTATGAACCGCCAGAGCGTTCCATGGCGAAACGTGGTCGTCTACTGCATCACTGCCTGTATTCTGCTTTGGGTTCCCTTCCTGGTCGTCAATTCACTCTTTAGAGACGCTGCTTCAAACGGACAGAAAGTTCGCCGTTGCCGCGGCGCAGTGGGGGCGTTATATATGCATCGAAGAGAGGACCGCCGCCATGGCTGTAAATGAGAATTACCCGATTCGAGATGGACTCATCGTCCGGCGTCGAAGGCTCGAAAAGTCCATTGCATCCGCCCCCGGGAACCAGCGACTCGAGGGTTTGCTCCAAGAAGTGGAGTCCGCCCTGGAGCGCTTTGACAAAGGCACGTATGGCCTGTGCGATGTGTGTCATGAGCCCATCGAGCCGGAGCGCCTGGCGGCGGATCCGACCATCTGTATATGCCTCGATCACCTGAGTACCGACGAGCAACGGGCCCTCGAGGATGATCTTGCCGTCGCCTCGCAGATTCAGAGGGGCTTGTTACCCGAGCAAGAAAAACGAGTCATGGGCTGGGAGACCGCCTACTACTATGAGCCGGCCGGCCTCGTCAGCGGTGATTACTGTGATCTCCTGAGCCACGGAGGGAGTTTCTACTTCACCGTTGGGGACGTCAGCGGCAAGGGGGTCTCTGCCGCAATGCTCATGACGCACCTCCACGCCACTCTCCGCGCCCTCGTCTTTCAGTCCTTGTCTCTCGAAAAGATCATGGAGCAGGCAAGCCGGATGTTCTGTGAGAGCTCGCTTCCCTCTCATTTCGCCACCCTCGCATTGGGAAGAGCGAATACCGACGGCGATATCGATCTATGCATGGCCGGTCACGTGCCCGCCCTCATCGTCCAGGGTCCTGGCATCAGGCGAATAGAGGCCACGGACCTGCCATTGGGCATGTTCTGCCACGGACACTTCTCCGTCACCAAGGTCCACGTGGACCCGGGCGAAAGCGTCCTCCTCTACACGGACGGGCTCAGCGAATCCCTGGATCCATCAGGGACGGAGTACGGTATCGACCGCGTGCAAACGGTTTTCAAGGCGACCTCGCATTTGCCCCCGCGGGAGATCATCACGGCTTGTCTTGCCGATCTGGAGTCCTTTCGATCCGGCACAGCCAGGTTCGATGATCTCACGCTCATGGTTCTGAGGCGATCAACGACTGCTGCGGGACAGGGTGCGCGCGCGTGATCCGTGCGCCGCTGGACAGTACCCCCCGGTGACCCCCGTTTTTGCGACCGGATGTAGAACGGCCCGGTTCGTCCTCTCGGGACGACCGGGCCGATCCCATCAACACGGCGGCTCTTCAAGCCGGCTCTTCGAGCCGGCTCAAAGAGTAACCTTTTCCTTCGGGTTACATCTTCGCAGCTTTCCCCGAAGCCATTTTCATCTTCGCCATCTCGTCGGTGTTCCGCTTCGCCCATGCTTGCAGTTCCATCGCCACCGCCGGCGTCGCCGACGTCACTATCCAGACGTCGCCGCGCCTGGTTTCCTTGTACTCCTGCATTACACCTTTCTGCATGATCGCGCCAAACGCGGTGCACGACCCGCACAGATCGACCTGCTCGCCCTTCTCCAGGCGCGCCACCGCTTCCATCATCTTGGCGTGAGATTCCCGATACCCCTTGAGGTACCGGTCTTCCACCGTCGTAACGCAGACGATGCCATTGGAGAGGTTGAGCTGCTCGCAGTCCGTCGTCTCCATGAGCCCGGGAACCTTGGTCATCGACATACACAACGCACACTTGCTCGGGTTGTACCACGCCATCTCGCCGGCGAACACGCCCGAGGCGGCCATCACGATTGCCACCATCACGAAAACGATTCTCTTTGACATGGGATTTGCCTCCTTCGAGAGCCACTGTCTGAGCAAACAACAACGACCGCGAAATAACCAACGCCATTGAAAGCGAACCAGGAACCGCGTCAGGAGCCCGAAAGGATCTCCCGCTTGCCCCTGACGCGAGATAAACTCAAACTAAGAATCGAGTCGTTCCGTGTCAAGAGGATGGCGGTTTTTTCGGCGAGATTACAGCCGAGTTACGCATCGTTAATTACCTAACTCACGAGGTCCACTAGTCTGTTCGCGTGTCGATTCACACCAATAGAAAAGAATGGTGGACGACGCCTGGCCGCCGGCATTATTCTTAACAAATACAGTTGTCGTAATCCTCGACGCCGGACTCGTCGTTTTGTTCGCAGGAGGTGGTTATGGTTTCCTTGATGTCCCTGTGGCTGCCGATTCTCTTGTCCGCGGTGATCGTGTTCATTGCGAGTGCCATCATCCACATGCTTTTAGGTTATCACAATAGCGACTTCGCCAAGGTTCCCGGCGAAGATGGCGTGATCGAAGCGCTGGGCAAAATCGGCATACCTCCCGGCGATTATGTATTTCCGCATGCCGGCAACGCCAAGGCGATGAAATCCCCCGACTACATAGCGAAGATGACCAAGGGCCCGGTCGGCGTCCTGACCGTTATCCGCAGCGGTCCGCCCTCGATGACCAAGAGCCTGACGCTGTGGTTTATTTATTGCGTCGTAGTCGGGATCTTCGCAGCCTATATCGCCGGGCGCGCGTTGGGACCGGGCGCTGATTATCTTTCGGCGTTTCGATTCGCCGGTTGCACGGCTTTCATCGGCCATTCGCTGGCGCTGTGGCACAACTCGATCTGGTACGGGCGATCTTCGCGCTCGACACTCAAATCCACTTTCGACGGCCTTGTGTACGGGCTTCTGACGGGTGGGACCTTCGGATGGCTGTGGCCCGTGTGAGGTTTTGCCGCCGCCATGGAGTACAAGTCGTAACAAGAGGCTTCGCAGTATGACTCTCATGTTGTGCCGTAATCGCGTGGCGGATTTTACGAAGTGGAAGGACATTTTCGACTCTCACGAAGAGGCGCACCAAAACGCCGGGCTTCGCCTGGTCAACGTCTGGCGCAGCACCGAGGAGCCCAACAACGTGTTTTTCATATTCCAGGTCGCCAGCGTCGAGCAAGCGCGGAAATTTGTAAGCGATCCAAGCGCCGCGGAAGTAGGCAGGGTTGCCGGCGTGCTCGATGGCGAGTACTACTTTCTCGAGAGCGCTTTCGGGAAATGAGGGCGGGGGGATACGCGCCGTCCGCCTGGGTCCGACTCGCCCGCTGAAGCCGGAGCGATCGTGATCGCTTTTCACTCCGGTGTGCCATCCCGGCACGGACGTAGCTCCGCCCACTCCCGCCCGTTGACCGGCCTGTCTCCGCACCACGTTGTCAATCCGTCGATTACCCATCTGGACAAACCGACGTGCCTCTTGGCACGATAGTTGGAAGGGAGGAGAGCGGATACCAGCCGCGCCGATGAGACCCTCGGCCGCACACGAGAAGGTGAAACCATGTTACGGACACGCAATCTCACACCGCCCGCAGTAACAGATCGCAAAGTCCAACGCTGGAACGTCTTCCTGCTGTTCGCGATCCTTGCCGCCGCCTGCGCCCCCGGCCCGGCGACCGCGCAAGTGGACGACCGGCCGCGCGGTTTCTACCTCGGGATCGCCTTCATCGGGTCTTCACTGCATATCGACGACGAAGGCGAGAGCGTCTTCTTCGTGAAGGATGACGGGGGCGGCGTGCTCTTGCGGACCGGTTACAGCTTCAACCGCGTGTTCTCCCTCGAGCTGTCGCTCGGAGCCGCCAACCACGAGACCTCCGTGCAGGCGATCGACGCGAACCTCGGCCTGGTTCAGCTCTGCCTCCACTACCGCTTCTTGCCCGGGCACGCGTTCCGTCCTTACATCAAGGGCGGTCTCGGCGGGTACGGCATCGAACTCGACGACAACAACGCGAGCTTCCGCATCGAGGGCGCGGGTGTGCCGTTCGGCGCGGGTTTCGATTACTTCTTCTCCCGCCATTTCTCCCTCGGTGTCGATCTCACCCTCAACGTCATCGAGTACGAAACCATCACCGTGGATCTCGGCTCCGCAACCGCTGGATTCGACATCGATGAAGAAGGGGCGCTGACCTCACTCGGGCTGGGCCTCACGTATTACTTTTGACCTGTTCCGGTAGCCCACCCCCGTGCTCGACCCGCCCCCGTGCTCGATCCGCCCCCGCAGCGTGGCGGGCGGGCAGGTGCCGAACTCACCACTGCGCCGAAAAAAGCCTTCCCTCCAGACAATCCGCCGGATCGACATGCTATAATGATGAGCACATGGACCACGCTGTGAGCACGGGCATCATATTCGATATCAAACGATTCGCCATTCACGACGGCCCGGGGATCCGCACCACGGTGTTTCTGAAGGGCTGCCCGCTCTCCTGTTGGTGGTGTCACAATCCGGAAAGCCAGTCGGCCAAACCAGATGTTCTCTATCGCCGGGCCCTGTGCGTGCGTTGCGGCGCCTGCGTCGAAACATGCCCTGAAGCCGCCCGATCGCTCCTGCCGGACGGGGTCGAGAGGGATGTGTCCCGATGCATCGTTTGCGGCACCTGCGTGGAAGCGTGCCCGTCCGGCGCGCTCGACCGGCTCGGTCGCGAAGTCACAGTCGATGAGCTCATTGAGGAGATCGGCCGGGACACTTCTTTTTACGACCAATCGGGGGGCGGCGTGACCTTCTCCGGCGGCGAGCCGCTCGCTCAGCCGGTTTTCCTGCGCCTTCTCCTCGAGCGCTGCGCGGAACATGACATTCACACGGCGGTCGATACGTGCGGATTCGCCAGGCCGGATGTGCTCCGATCCGTCGCTGAAGTCACCGGCCTTTTTCTCTTCGACCTCAAGTACATGGATCCCCGACGGCATCTCGAGTTCACGGGTGTGCACAACGACGTGATCCTCCGCAATCTGGTGTTGCTGACCGAGATGGGAAAGGATGTCCTGATCCGGGTTCCGGTGATTCCGTCCATCACCGACACCGTCGATAATATGGATGCGATCGGCAAATTCGTTTCGTCGTTATCGCGCCGCCCGCGCATCACCTTGCTGCCGCATCACAAGCCGTCCGAGGAGAAATATTCTCGGTTCCACTTGGAGAGACGTCTGCCGCCGGACACCGGCACACCGTCCCGCGAGGAGCTGCAAGCGCTTGCTTCGCGATTGTCCGGATACGGATTGGAGGTAGCGTACTGATGGCTATGACCGAACGCGTCCGTCAACTGCGGAAGGAAAGCTACGACGCGCCCGTCACCCTGTCGGCGGAGCGCGCGTTGCTCTTGACCGGGTTTTACCGTGACAGCATGGGGAAATACTCGACACCGGTCATGCGCGCGAAGGCGCTGGAGCACCTGTGCGAGAACCAAGCCGTCTACATCGGCGACCGCGAGCTCGTCGTGGGCGAGCGCGGGCCGCGCCCGAAGGCCGTGCCGACCTACCCCGAGCTGACCTGCCACAGCGAGGAGGACCTGCGTATCCTCAACAGCCGCCCCAAAACTCGTTACGCCGTGAGCGACGATGACATCGCCCACTACCGCCGGGAGGTCATTCCTTTCTGGAGGGGCCGCACGATGCGCGATCGGATCTTCGAGGGACTTCCGGACGAGTGGAAGAGTGCGTATGAAGCCGGGATCTTCACGGAGTTCATGGAGCAGCGCGCACCGGGCCACACGACCCTCGACGGCAAGTTCTACACTCGGGGTCTGGATGATTTCAAAGCGCAGATCGACGAGAGGATTACGCGACTCGATTTCGCCGGAGACCCGGATGCGACGGGCAAGAGCGAGCAGCTCCGGGGAATGCGTATCGCTTGCGACGCCGTGATCCGGTTCGCCGAACGGCACGCCGACCTCGCCGATCGCATGGCCGCGAAAGAACTCGATGCGACGCGAAAGGCCGAACTCGAGCGCATCGCCTCCAACTGCCGGCGGGTGCCGCGGCACGCTCCTCGCGATTTCTGGGAAGCGCTCCAGATGTACTGGTTCATGCACCTAGGCACCATCATCGAACTCAACGGGTGGGACGCGATGAATCCCGGGCACCTCGACCGGTACCTCCATCCGTTCTACCGGAAGGGCCTGGAGAGCGGGGCGCTGACTCAGGAATCCGCCAGAGAGCTCCTCGAATGTTTCTGGATCAAGTTCAACAACCATCCCGCGCCGCCGAAGGTCGGCGTGACCGCCGAAGAGAGCGGCACGTACAACGACTTCACGAACATCAATCTCGGCGGCGTGATGGCCGACGGGAGCGACGGCGTCAACGAGCTCTCCTACGTCATGCTCGATGTCATGGAAGAGATCCACCTCCTCCAGCCCCAGGGAAACATCCAACTCAGCCGGAAAAACGAAGACCGGTTCCTCAAAGCCGCGTTGCGAGTGGTCCGCAAGGGGTACGGGTACCCGTCCTTGTTCAACGCCGACGGCGTCATCGAGCAGATGGTCCGGTGCGGTAAGCGCATCGAAGACGCGCGCGAGGGAGGAACGAGCGGGTGCGTGGAAACGGGCGCGTTCGGCAAGGAGGCATACATTCTCACCGGGTACCTCAACACGCCGAAAATCCTGGAGATCGCGCTCAACAACGGGATGGACCCGCGAACGCGACGGCGCATCGGGGTCGAAACCGGCGACCCCCGCTCCTTCCCTTCGTTCGACCGGCTTTTCGACGCGTTCCGCCGGCAGCTCCAACACTTCGTGGACATCAAGATCAGGGGCAACCAGTTCATCGAGCGCATGTACGCCACACACCAGCCCGCGGTGTTTCTCTCGGTCTTGATCGACGATTGCATCGAAAACGGCCGGGACTACAACGACGGCGGCGCGCGGTACAATACCAACTACATCCAGTGCGTGGGCATCGGGACCATCACGGACAGCCTGTCGGCGATCCGCACGCATGTTTTCGACGATCGCGCTGTCGCCATGGGTGGGCTCCTCGACGCGATGGCCGCCGACTTCGACGGCGCTGAGGCGCTGCGCCTGAGACTCGCCAACAGGACTCCGCGGTACGGCAACGACGACAACTATGCCGACGCGATCATGATGCGGGTGTTCGACACCCTCCACGAGACCATCGACGGCCGGCCGAACACGAAGGGAGGCCGGTACCACGTCGACATGCTGCCGACCACCAGCCACATCTACTTCGGCTCGGTCATGGGCGCATCCGCGGACGGCAGGAAGGCCGGCGCACCGTTATCCGAAGGGATCTCGCCGGTGCAGGGTGCCGATCGCAACGGCCCCAGCGCCGTGATCAAGTCGGCGGCCAAGATGGATCACCTGCGCACGGGCGGCACCCTCTTGAACATGAAGCTCTTGCCCAGCCTGCTGGAGAGCCATGACGGAATAGACAAGCTTGCCCAGCTCGTGCGGACATACTTCCGGCTCGACGGCCATCACGTGCAGTTCAACGTGGTGGACGGCGCCACTCTGCGCCGCGCCCAGGAGCACCCCGATGAGCACCGGGATCTGATCGTGCGCGTGGCCGGCTACAGCGACTACTTCTGCGACGTCGGCAAGGAGTTGCAGGACGAAATCATCCTGCGCACCGAACACGGTTCGTACTGATCCGGCGCGGTCTCGACATGGCGCTCCCTCTTCGCATCCAGGTTGGCGGCGAGCGCCAGCAGAGAAAAGTCGACGCCTGCGTGCTTGCCAAATGAGGCTCGATCCGGTACCATGCCGCAGGGGAGATCACTCCGTGTATGGCGGCGGGTAGGCCCACCCGCGTTTGCGGCCGCTCCCGTTTTCTATCTGTCCGTGACACCAGCCGTGCCACTAGGAGGTCGCGCATGAGCGCTGAGCCGTACAAGATCAAGGAAGTCAAAAAGCTGGCTTCTCTGAGCGTCCACGAACGCTGGAACCTGATCAAGCGAGCGCACTTCAATACCTTTCATTTGAGCTCGGAACATGTGAGCTTCGACCTGGTGGCGCGGGGAATGTCGGCGTGGTCGCACTTCCAGAAGGCGGCCTACATGATCGGCGACGAGGCCTACGCCGGTAGCCGCAATTTCATCGCCCTGGAGAAAGCCTCGGCCGATGTGCTCGGTTTGCGCCGCATCGTTCCGGCGCACAACGGCATCGGCGCGGAGAAGCTCCTGGCGACCACCATGATCACCAAGGGGCAGCTGGTGCTTCACAACCGCGGTCGCTGCCACGGACTAGTGGCGGACAATGGCGGCGTGAGCATCGACGTCACCAGCCGCAAGGTCCTCTCCTACGAACCGCCCCAGAGCTTCGGCGGCGACGTGGACCTCGATGCCCTGCGCAAGTACCTCGAGGGCAAACAGTCGGTGGCGTACGTGCATCTCGAGACCTGCCCGCCGGCCCACAACGGCCAGCCCTTTTCTCTCGCCAACTACGAGCAGGTATGCGCACTGGCCGCGGAACATCACGTGCCCGTGGCACTCGACATCTCCAATGTGCTCGAGAACGCGTTCTGGATCTGCAGGAGCGAGCGCAAAGACATGAAGTTGCTCGACGCGATGCGCACGTTAGTCGACGCCGCCGACATTGTGATGATCGATGCCAGCCAGGACCCGCGCGCCGATATCGGCGGCTTCATCACGGCGCGTGACGACGAGGCGTTCGAGAAGCTGCGCGCACAGGTAGTGGTGTTCGAGGGTCTCCATTCTTACGGCGGTATGACCGGCCGGGCCATGGAAGTCTTCGCCACCGGCCTGCGCGAGATGCAACTCGCTGAGTACACCGAGTGGTACCAGTCGCAAATCGCTGAGCTGCACGGACTGCTGGCCGCCGAGAACGTGCCCGCCTATTTGGGCACGTGCGGTGTCGCCCTCGATGTGGGCCGCTTCTTGCCGCACCTCAAGCCGAACCAGCAGCCCAAACCCGTGCTCGCGGCCTGCCTGTACATCCAGAGCGGGATCCGCGGCAGGATCGAGGGCCCGTGGTCGTTCCACAGCGAGGGTGAGGGCCGCCGCACGCTGCAGCTCGAGCTTCCGCGCCATGCCTACACCCGGAACCACCTGCGTGAAGTAGCCGATGGGATCATTTCCGTCTGGCGCAAGCGCGATGAGATCGCGGACCTCTCACTCACCAATACGCCCGAATTCTACGACGAGGCGCGTTTCGAACCCGTGCACGGACGCCTTTTCGTAGAGCTGCCCCGGTCGGTGCGCTCGGAGAAGCGGATCTACGAGCCGTACAAGATCGCCATCTTCGAGCCGCTCAAGGTTACCGACAAGCCTTATCGCCGGCGCGCTTTGGAGGAGGCGGGTTACAACACGTTTCTGCTGGACAGCGAGAACGTTTACCTCGACTTCCTCACCGACAGCGGCACCTCGGCCATGAGTTGCCGGCAGTGGGAGGGTATGACCGACACAATGGACACGCCCTATTCGAACCGCCATTACCAGCGACTCGTGGAACTATGTCGCGACGTGTTGGGGTTCGAACACATCATCCCGACCCATCAGGGCCGCGCCGCCGAACACATCATGTCTCAGGTGATGATAAAGCCCGGCCAGCTCGTGCCTGGGAACATGTACTTCACCACCACCAAGCTGCACCAGGAGATGGCCGGAGGAGTGTTCGTCGACGTGATCATCGATGAGGCGCACGATCCCCAGAATCCCCATCCGTGGAAGGGCAACATCGACGTCGAAAAACTGTCGGCCGAGATCAAGCGCGTCGGAGAAAAGAACGTGGCTTATGTGAGCTTCGAGATGTCGGTCAACCTCGCCGGCGGCCAGCCCTTCTCCATGCAGAACCTGAAAGACGTCTCCCGGTTGTGCCAGCGGCACGGCATCCCCATCATGTTCGACGCCACGCGCTGCGTCGAGAACGCGTACATGATCAAGCTCAAGGACCCGGAGTACGCGCATCGTACCGTGCACGACATCCTGCGTGAGATCATGAGCTACGGCGACGGCTGCACCATCAGCGCCAAGAAAGATTTTCTGGTCAACATGGGCGGGATCCTGGCCTGCAACAGCCACGACCTGGCGCAACGATTCAACCGTATGCTGCGAATCTGGGAGGGCGACGTCACCAACGGCGGCCTCGATCCCAAGGACATCGAGGCGTTGGCGCGCGGCTTGGAGGACTCGCTCGACGACCAATACATCAGAATGAGGGTCCAGCAGACCCACGAATTCGGAGGGAGTTTGATCAAGGCCAACGTCCCGGTAGTGGTCCCGATCGGCACGCACGCGGTGTTCCTCGACGCGCGACGCTTCCTGCCCCACATCGACCAGGAGGAGTACCCGGCGCAGGCGCTGGCGGCGGCGGTCTACTTGGAGACCGGGGTGCGTACCATGGAACGCGGTAACGTCTCCAAGGGCCGCGACCCGAAGACGGGACAGAATTACCGGCCGAAGCTGGAGCTGGTGCGCTGCACCATCCCGCGCCGCGTGTACACGCCTTCGCACATCGACTACGTCGTAGAGGGGATCCGGCGACTGTGGGACAAGCGCGAGGCCATCAGCGGCTTGGCTTTCACACACGAACCCAAGGTGCTGAGATTTTTCCAGGGGCGCTTCAAGACCATACGACCCTGGGACTTCTGAGCCGCGGACGATGGCCCGCAGCCCCCGACGGGACCCGTGCCGATCCGGGCATCAATGATGCTCGTAAATGGCTTTGATTCGACCCCAAGTATCATTCTCGAGCGGCACGGGCAGTTTGCACGCGTGTCCCCAAGCATCCTCGTGGTCGCACCGCAGACCACAAAGGTTGTTGTTCACCCACAGTCCCTGATAATCGCCGCACAGCGCCTGATTCGTACAGTCCACGACCTCTGTTCCACAAGCGGCCCCCACCGGACAGGGAACGACCCATGCGCACTCTTCCGACGTTCCATAACAATAGAGATCGATCGTCAGCAGCAATATTCGTCCGGAAGTGTTGCAGGCGCCGTAGGGAATGGAAACGCCGGTGTAAATATTCCCCGTAGTGCTGGGAAACGCGTTGTGCACCGCCAACAACGCGCAGGTGAACCCCGGACTGATCTCGATACGGAATTTCGACGCGGTTACCCCGGCGCCATATTGATGTACGACGTAGACTTGCCTCGCTCTTTCCGCCGTATCTGTGAGATTACAGGACGTGCTCGCCACATCGCTGTAAATGCTGATACGCCCCGCTTGGCCGATTGCGTTTTCCGGCGTGGGCAACAACGCGAACACAATGAGAATCGCCGCCGCCCACGGCCGGGTTTTCTTCTGCCGGATGGGTTCTAGGTCGATTCGCATTTCCTCCCCCGAAGCCGGTCCTTCTTCCGGCCGGGAAAACACAGGCCGGAGGACAGGAACACATTTCTATTGTACCACCCTTCCACCGGCGGTGCTATCCCTCCCGTAATCTGGCCTCTACGCTGCCCACCTTGTCCTCCATGGTCTGGTCGCGGTCGGTGCGGGTGCCCGCCTTGATCACGGTGTAGATGCGCGGGGCGCCCATTCCGTGGACGACTTCGTGGCAGCGTTTGATGGCGGAAAACACGCCGTCCCATTCGCCTTCGATCGTCGTGCCGTAGGCATGCAGTTTGTTTTTCAAGCCCGCCTCATCGAGCACGCGCTGACAGGCGGCCACGTACTTCGAGAGCGACACGCCGACTCCCAGTGGGACCACTCCCAGGTCCACCATGACTTTCATTGCTCCATCCTTTCCGCCGCTTTTTGCAGTCCCCCGGGGGCCAGCGGACCCGCGAGCTTACATGAACCATTTCTTGCGATTGTGAACCGCATCTCCGAACTTCCTCATGAAGTACATCTCGTCCTCATCGAGGGGGCCTTCCGACAGGGCGGAGATGTTCTCCTCGAATTGTTCGATGTTCCGAGGCGCCGTCATACATACGTGCACGTGGGGATTGGACAGAACGAACCGGTAGCACAATCCCGCCGTGGGAACCGGCCCATCCGCCGGCCACCCTCGCGGCCTCCTCAGCAACGCCTCCCAGCGGGTTGCGGTATAGCTCACGACTCCGGGATCGTGTGCGCGCAGAAAGGGGAATATCTCCTGCTCGGCGCCGCGGTGGGCCGCATTGTACCGGATCATGAGGGCGTCGATGGCGCCGTCCTGCGCCAGACGGCCGGCGAATGTGCGGTCGTGCGTCGAGAGTCCCATGAAGCGGATCTTCCCCTCGTCCCTCAGCTTGTAGAACTCCGCCCGCACCGACTCCGGGTACTGCTTTTCCTTCATGACGCCGAGGAAGAGAAGCAGATCGATGTAGTCGGTCCGCAGCTGGCGCAGCCGCTTCTCCAGCGTCCGGCGCACGTTCGGGTGAGACCAGATGAGGTTGTAGACACCCGTCGCCACGACGTACTTCTCCCGGTCGCCGCGAAGCACATCGCGGAGAGTCCGTATCATCTGGCCGTCGAAACCGTAGCAGAAGAAATAATTGACGCCGGCATCGAGGGCGCGATGAATGGTGTTCTTTCCCGGCCGGTAACTGGCCGACAGTCCCAGCCGGAATACGGGGACCCCCGTCTTGCCGAGAACGGCGTGCGTGAAATCGTTTTCCATTCGCGTATGCTCCATTGGTGCCGCTCACGGCCGATACCCGAGGCACGTCGCGGCAACATTGATTCGCCGCCCCATCATGATGATATCACCATTACGGTAGACGAGGCCCTCCCGGAGTGTCAACGACGACACGGGCCGTAGCGGCCGGGGGCGAGACCGCACGCGCCCGGCGTTCTCCGGGGAGATCCGTCGGCGGGGTGGACCGGGAAGGGGGATTCTGATTGCCGGGACCATCCGGCTGTCCTAGAATACGCCCGAGCTCGGATTATCGGTGACATGCGGAACGAGGTGACCATGACCACGAATGAACAGCGGCCATCGCTCCCGATGGGCGAGGCGATCCATTTCGGCTGGGAGATTTTCAAGAAAGAAACCGGCTTCCTTCTTGGCGTGCAGATCGCGGCCCTGTTTGCGGAGGGCGTCGTGGCTCTCGGCTCGTCGTGGATGGAGGAGGTCGGTGGTTTTCATGAGTGGGCCATGTCCCTCGCTTATTTCGTCGTCACCATGATCATTCAGTCGGGCGCCATCAAGATCGCCCTCAAATACCGGGACCGCGAGAAGGTTGAGTTCGCGAATTTGTTCGACAGCTTCAACATTCTTCCCGTGTTCATGGTCTGTTCGTTGATCACCGCCATCGCGGTGGGGTTCGGCACGCTATGTCTGGTGATTCCCGGCATCGTCCTCGCGGTCAAGTTCTGGTTTTCGGGCTTCGCCGTCCTCGACGAGAAACGGGGCCCGATCGACGCGATCCGGCGCAGCTACCACCTCACCAATGGTTACGGATTGGAGTTGTTTCTTTTCGGGATGCTGTTGTTCGCCATCAATCTGCTGGGTCTGCTCTGCCTGGGGATCGGGGTGTTCGTGTCCCTTCCCGTCTCCTACCTGGCGACAGCCCACGTCTACCGGTTCCTGAACACGCGATCGCCTACATCCCCGCCGGCGTCCGCGGCTTCGTGAGCGTCACCCGGGCGGCGCCGTGTCTCCAGGCGGCACACTTGTGCGGAATCGGCACTCCGCTTCTTAAATCACCCGACTGTGTAATCGCTTGCGGTGACAAGCGTTTCGCACTTGAGCCGTTGGCACGCCCCGTGCTTTGACCGACGCGGAATTCGCTCAACACAAGCCCCAGCCAAGGAGGAGGAATCATGGTAAGACGAACGATACCGGCCGCGTTGGCAGTGACAGTTTTCGTGTTCGCCGTCTCATTCCTGCCGGCCTGTTCCAATGACGACAACCCCGTCCAGCCGAATTCCGGCACATCCGCGGCGCCGACGCTCCCCGCGATGTCGACGATGGTGCTCACACTGGACTTTTTCGGCGTGCCGACGCCTGAAGTGGACCCGCAGTCGATCCAATCCGGCAAACCGGGGCCCGAGCTCGAAACCGCCGATGCGGCAAACCGCACGAACTGGATCAACGCCTTCGTGCGCGTCCTTTGCTTGCAGCTCCTTGTCTACGACGCCCTCGAAGAGCCGATTGGCGCCTTCGCGCTGGCGATCCACTCCGTGCCGCAAAAGCAGAGCGACGGCGGCTGGTTGTGGACATACATCTTCGTCGAGGATGGCGTCGAGTACAGCGTTTTCTTGTACGGCAAGGTCGTCGACGATCACGCGCAGTGGCGCTTGGAAGTCTCGACGAACGCCCCCGGTTACCGGCTCGACCACTTCGTGTGGTTCACGGGGCAGTCGATGCTCAACAACACCGAGGGGTATTGGCAATTCTATGAGCCGGTTCTCCCCGCGTCCGCTGCGCCGGCTGTGACCGGGTCGACCGACGGTATACAGGTCGCGCGCATAGACTGGGAGCACATAACTCCCACCGACCACCGCCTGATCATTACCGTCAACAAGCCGGGCGATCTGGATGAAGGTGACACCCTTGAATTCCACGAGTCCCTCTCCATCGGTGAAGTCAACCACTACGACGCCGGTGAGGATCGGCACTCCAACATCACCTGGTACCCCGACGGCACGGGGAGCATCACGGTGTGGGACTACAACAACGGAGAAACTGCTTGCTGGGACCAGTATCAGAGGGACACCGATTGCTCGCTCAAGTAGGCCTGACTACAGGGCTGGCTGAACGGTGGCAAGCACAGACGAGAAGGGCGGCATCGAGG
>JBGSIK010000206.1:0-2944 GCA_041742575.1 Candidatus Krumholzibacteriia bacterium | reverse complement strand
GGTTTACGTTGAATAGCGTTTGGAAGGATCCCACGACGTCGCCGAGAAACTGGCGGATGTCCGTGTCCGCTCGATTGAGTTCGAACGCTCCCGCGCTGATCCGGGACACGTCGAGGAAACCGTCCAGGAGTCGGGTCAAGCGGTCGATCGAACGTTCCGACGTGCGGAGAAAGCGCCGTTGCCCCTCGGTCAGCTCGCCGGGCAGCTGCGACAGCAGAATCTCCACGGAGTTCTTCATGGCGGAGAGGGGGTTCTTGATCTCGTGCGAGATCATCGAGATCAATTCGTCCCGCCAGAGTTCGCGGCGCCGGTCACCCGAACGGTTGCGGAAGTGGAGCAGCTTGTAGACCGGCTGGCCTTCGGGCGTGCGCACGGATTCGATGTCGAGCGTGACGCCGGCGTCGCGTCCGTCGCCGTCATGGAGCGGATACTCCCGGATGGAGTCGTAGCGCATCATCTGCGAGGTGAGTTCGGCTACGTCCAGGATGCACCCCGGTTCGGCGCACGTGGTCGTGCTGAGCGCGTGCAGTTCCCCGAAGTCGAGGAAGATCAGGGCGGAAGCGTTCGCAAGCAGAACGGAGCCGCTGCGGTCGACCAGGATCAGCGGGTCCGTCACGGCGTCGAACACCATGGGGTACAAGCTCGGGGTTTTCATGATCGTACAGAATCCGACCAGGGCGGTTGCGCAAGGGTTATGCCAAAGGAGTCTGGCGGGCGCAGAAGGTTAGCATCAATATCCACAACTAGTTAAGACTTCCGGCGCGCTGCTCCGGGACCGGACTCCGGAGCGGATCCGCCCAACGCCGGCGCCGGTGGCAAAATTTTTCCCAGCCGGCGCGCCATCCGGCCAAACCTGCCGGAGTCACGCGTTGGATGCAACTTTGGGCTTCCGGCGGCGATCGTGGGAACGTCTGCGGCGATCGGGTGAGACGGTGCGCCGGCGATCGCGATTGGCCGCGAGCGGGAATCTCACCACCAGGATCGTCTTCCACGAGGTGCTGGATTTGATCGTGATCTCCCCGGCGTGACGGTAGAGGATGTCGCCCGCCAGCGTCATTGCGTTCTTGGATTCATCAGCGCGGTCGATTTCACTGAAGGGCATGAACAATCTCGACAACAGGTTTCCCGGGAGGCCCTCCCCGGTATCCGCGACCACCACCATCGCGCGTTCCTCGTCGCTGGAGCACTCGATCATCACCTTGTCGCCTTCCTTGACGCAGGACGTGAGCGTACGCAGGATGTTGGTGAAGGCGAGGCGGATCTTGTCTTCGTTCATGAGGAGCGAGGGACCATGCTCCGGAATCCTCACCGTGACCTCGATGCCGTCGGGCTCCACACGCTCCTTCCACGGGCGCGCCACTTCCGCGACCACGCGGAAGAGGTCCGTCATGCGCAGCGAGAGCTTCATGGCGGAAAGCTCGCTGCGCCGCAAGGACAGTTCGCTTTCGATCTCGTCCACGAATTCCCTGGCGCGATCGAGGCGCTTCTGGTAAGTGGCCTTCGCGTTCAAGACCTCCTTGAGGCGGCTCACCGACGCCGAGAGCTCCTGGTAGTGATCGAGCGCGCGCGAACCGAGCCGCGCTTCTTCTTTTTCGCGCGCGAGGTTCGACCGCAGATCCTCCAGGACTTCTTCGCACATCGCGATACGACCGCCGCTCTGGAGGGAGCGGAGCTTGTCGGCGATCATGCCGGCGCACACTTCAAGGAACGTCCTGTCCTTGGTCGGTAAGCGGTCCTGATCGCGGTTGGTGTCGTCCTGGGTCACGTACACGGCCAGCGCCCCGAGGCCCTCTCCCGACGACTGGAGGGGACAGGCGAAGAAGAACCGGACCGTCTCCGCGGCGACCTCGTTCAACAGCGCGTGCTGGGAGTCGCCGCGAACCGCTCGCATGGTGCCCGCCGCCCGATCGAGTATGGACTCGAAGCACTCACCGATGGAGAGATCGGGATCGCCCGCCTCGACCGTGAACTCATCGACCGTCTTGATGTGCAACGTATGCCGGCGGACCACTTCCTTCAGGAGGATTCCGTTCCCCCCCACCGCCCTGCATATCATCGAAAGGGCAAGACTCAAGCCCTCTGTCAGCCGCTCCGGCGTGTCGACGTGATCGAAAACTTCTTGGAGTTTCTTCAGGACGCGGAACTTCCGATTGTTGTCGGTCGAGTCGAGCAGCCGTTCGACGGCGTTGGTTGCCTGCTGCGCGAGGCTGGAGACCAGGGACACGTCCTCCAGAGTGATGCGCTCGTCGGTGATACCGTTGTCCGCCGCGAGCACGGCGGTAACGCGCCCGTGCGTCTTGATCGGGACCGCCAGATAAGTGCTCGTTCCGAAGAAATTAAGGAAGGGATCGGTCGCGAACTCGCTCATTTTGCCCTCGGCGAGCACGGGATATTCGGCGGCCACCGCTTTGACGATTGCGCTCCGGTGCCAGTCCAGGGGCAGGTTGAACGTCCGCGTTTTCAGGGTCAGGTCGCTCGATTCGATCTGTTCCATGCTCTCGAAGACGCGCTTGGCCAGCGTTTCGAAAGTCGATCGACCGCTCGCTTCGGACTCTTCGAGCAGGGGGAGCCGCTCCGCGGCCATATGGCCTCGGATGACGCGCTGTTTGGGGTCGACCAGAAGGAGATAGGCCCGCTGCAAGCCGATGGTCCGCCACGTGGTACAGAACGCGAGCAGCATGAGCTGGATCTTCACCACGCTGTCCGCGTCCGGCATGACCTGGAGTATACGGAAAAGCGAAGATAGCTCGGTTACGGTTCTCTCGGTCTTCTCTACCATACGGATCCGATTCGTTGCTGGGGCTGGAAAGCATGCGAGGACTCGCAAGCTTCGTGCCACCGCTTGCCGCGGGCCGTGCGCACGGAGTGCAGCCCGGCGAACCGGCTCCGTTGTCTGATGGGCCCCTGCGCGGCGGGGTCAAGCGGCGTAACCGCCAGGGTGGGT
>JBGSIK010000205.1:0-5111 GCA_041742575.1 Candidatus Krumholzibacteriia bacterium | reverse complement strand
ACGCCATCCTGCTGACGGAATCGATCGAGCCCGCCTAGCGCCACCATCCCGGTGGGCGGAGTGAATCTCTCCTTGCCTCCCACGTGACACACTGCTCGTCCGATGCGAGGGGCGTGAGCGCACGGTGTTCTTCGCTTCCGGTCCTCGCGGCTGAGATGGCGAATTATACGCCGCTGCGGAGTCAGCGCCGAACACCGTGCGCTCACGCCATGGGATCCGTACCGTGCGGTTGTGGCAGCGGTGGACACCAGCTGAGTCGTGAGTCCGGAGCGCGCTGCGACACCGTGCGCGCGAGGACCCGAACAGCGAAGCAGGTGTCCACCGCTACCCGCCGACGGCATGTATCGTGGGGGGCAAAGAGGCTTCAGGTCGGACGTGACGGCCGATCAGCTCTCTTCCGAAGAGTCGGAGTCGGTGGTCGAGGAGAACTGGTCGTCGGTATTGATGGGGAGAACGAACGAGAAAACGCTTCCCCGTCCCAACTCGCTCTCCACCCAGATCCGGCCCCCGTGCAGTTCGACGATGTGCTTTGCCATCGCGAGCCCGATTCCCAATCCCCCCCACCGGCGGGTGCTCGATCCGTCCGCCTGCTGCAGCGGTTCGAATATGCGTGACAGCTGGTCAGAGGCGATTCCCGTTCCGTCGTCTTCGATCTGCACACAGACCTCATCGTCCCCCCACGTGGTCCGGATCTCCACGTTACCTCCCGGGTTCGTGAACTTGATCGCGTTGTGCACCAGGCACCAGACCACCTGGACCATGCGCCGGTTGTCGATCTTCACCGCCGGGACGCCGTCTCCAGGTTTGAACGTGATCTTGATGGATTTCTCCGCGGCCGGGCGATCCGCGTCCCGCAACGCCGCGCGCACCACATCGTGGACGTGCGAAAGAGAGACGCTCAACATCGCGCCTGACAACTCCAGGCTCGAGAAATCCAACAGATCATCGATCAACCGGAGCAGGTTGTGACTGCTCTCGATCACGATGTCCAGGAACTCCCTGTGCTGTTCGGGTGCGAGCTTCTGATCACGCAGCGACTCCGAATACGCGAGGATCACGCTCAACGGCGTGCGCAACTCGTGGTTGATGCTCGAAAGGAATTCCCCCTTCATCCGGTCGAGTTCGCGCAGCTTCCTGTTGGCGTCTTGCAGATTCTTGTTCTGCATGATGATCTGCTGCTCGAGCATCTTGCGTTGAGAGATGTCGTGCGCCATCACCTGGATGACGGGAGCGATCTTCAAGGTGACCAGGGTGGCGTCGATGTCGACGAACATGATATCGCCATTGCGGTCGATCAGACGACGATCCACGAACGATTTCGACTTGTGGCTGAGGATGTTGATGAAGTCCCGCCGAGCCAGGTACTGGTCCTCCTGGGGGAACAGGTCGAAGTAGAACTTGGCGCGCAGCTCCTCCTCCCGGTAGCCCAACGCCTCGCACCCCTTGCGGTTGATCTCGACGATGCGCGCGGTGTCCTTGTCGACCAACATCAGGATGTCGGTCACGTGCTGCTGGAGGGTCCGGTAGCGGTCGCCGGCATCCTTGGCTTCGCGTATGAGCAGCGCGTGCTCGATCGCTGCGCACGCCAGTCGCCCGCTGTTCACCACGATCTGTAAATCGGATTCCTTGAAGGCGTTCCTGGTGTAACTGCCCACATTGAGCGTTCCGATGACGCCGTCTCGCGTGATGAGCGGCACCACGATGTCGCTCGCCATATGTTCTTCGGCGACGACCTCGGTGAAGCGTCGCTCCGCGGCGATGTCCGAGCGGACCGCCGGTTTGCGGTTCAAGACCACCCACCCGATGAGGTTGTCGGCCGTGAGAGGCACCCGCCTCCCCTCGCCCACCCGTTCCGCGTCCGCGCGGCTTTTCCGTACGTGGCGCAATACCAGTGACTGGTTGCCGGGCGACAGCAGGGCGACGCTCGATTGGTCGAACTGGAGAATCCCGGAGAGTTCGCTCGTGACAGCGGAGAGAATGTCGTCCAATTCGGTGTAGGGGAGAATCCTTTCGGCGATCCGCGCCATTGCGTCCAGGCACTGGCCGCGTCGCCGGGACGCGCGCGATGCCGACCTGCGTTCAGGGCGCGCCTTGACATCCGACGCGACAACGCCGTTTCCGGTGTCGCCCGGCGAGGAATTGTCGGAGGATCTGTGTTTCATCGTGCACCACCCGGGAACCCAGTTCGGCGAATGACGTATCAAGCCTCGAACCCGGGACCGCCGTCGCGGGGAATGGAGCACGAAACGTTCCAATAGCCCCGAAGGCCCCTGGGTCGCTCTGTACGGCCGGGCCCGATTGTGGTAAGCTCTCGCGCCTAATCGAGTTCTGCATCCGGGCCCGGCCCGGCTACCCGAGCACTGAGCCATGGCCAAGTCTGTCCTGAAAAAAACGGCAACGCCCGCGGTCGCGAAACCGGTCGCAGACCCCATAGCCCCACTGGCTACACCTCGGCTGTTCCGCTGGCGGGATCGGCGGGACATCCTGCACCTCGGTATCGTGCTCGCGTGCGCGTTCGCGCTGCGGATGGTGTTCTTCTACTTGAACCAGAAGAACAATCCCGTTTTCTTCTTCCCGATCATGGATGCTCTCTACCACCACGAGTGGGCCGAGAAGATCGTGGCCGGGACCGCCAGGGTGGACGAAACGTACTTCCGCGGCCCCTTGTATCCGTATGTGCTCGCCCTGTTTTACAAGATAAGCGGATCGAGCATCGCCTTCGCCGTCTTCATGCAGCACCTGATGGGGACGTGCAACGCCGGCCTGATCTACCTGCTATCCCGCGAGTATTTCTCGCCGCGGGTTTCGCTGGTCGCCGGGATCACGTGCGCGCTCTACTGGACGCTGGTGTATTTCGAGGGGGATCTTCTCATCGAGACCTTGGTGCTCCCTCTCAATACTCTCGGATTTCTTTCACTCGCGATCGCGCTGCGCACGAACCGCGCGTGGCGATTCGGACTGTCCGGCCTGGCATTCGGGTTGTCGGCCATCGCGCGCCCCAGCATACTCATCTACTTCCCCGCCATTCCGCTCGCGATCTACCTCAACCGCCACTCGCGCCCGTCCCGCCCGGTCCCCTGGGTCACACAGAGCGCGATCGTTCTCGGAGTGATCGCGGCGGTGATCCTCCCGGTGATGATCCGAAATTACGCGGCCGATCGCTCCATCGTTCCCATCGCGACCTCGGGCGGCGTGAACTTCTATATCGGAAACAACCGGCTCTCCGACGGCAGCACCGCGATCGTCCCCGGCACCCGAGCCGACTGGTGGGGCGGCTACTACGACGCCATCGCGATTGCGGAGCGCGATGAGGGGCGGAAGCTGAAGACGTCGGAAGTATCGAGTTATTTCTTCCGCAAGGGACTCGAGTGGATCAATGACCGTCCGGGAGATGCCGCCCGCCACTTCTTGAGGAAGCTGCGCTTTTTCTGGGCCGGTCCCGAGCGCGCGAACAACAAGTTCCTATATTTCTTTTGGGGACTGGCCGGGATGAGGTATGTGCCGCTGCCCGGCTTCTGGCTGGTGGGGCCGCTGGCGTTGTGCGGTGGGGTTCTGCTATGGCGCCGGCGCCGGCTGCTGGCCCCGTTGTACCTGTTCATCGTTACTTACATGGTCGGGGTAGTGATCTACTTCGTGAACGCCCGTTTCCGGCTTCCCGTGGTTCCGCTGCTCATTATCTTCGCCGCGTACGCCGCCGTGTACACGGTCGAAGTGACGCGAAGGAAGGACTTCCGCGCCGTACGGGTGTTGGTGATGTTGGGCGTGGCCGCGATCCTCGTGAACGCTGACTTTCTCGCATTCCAGCAGACGCGGGCGTACTCGAACGCGTTCTCGTATTCGACGCTCGGAAACGCGTACACCAAGATGGGACTCACGGACAAGGCCCTCGATCAGTACCAGAAAGCATGGGGCCTGAACGAGAGCGCTCCCACACCCGCCTTCGAGTACATCGCGCGCGACGTCACCTACAACATGGGCATTCTGCTCTGGAAGAAAGACATGTGCAGCCGGGCCATCGAGGCGCTGAGACGGGTCGGGGGTACGGACCAGTACGCGTGCAACGCGCTCGAGGCCCTGGGGGACTGCTATCTGCGCAAGGGGCAGATCGAGAACGCTCGCATCGTGTTCGAGGAATTCCGGCGTCTCGCCCCCGAGGACGAGCGCGCCCACACCGGGATGGCGCGCGTCTACGCCGCCACCGGCGCCCCGGAGCAGGCGGAATCGATACTCCGCACCATCGTCGACCCCTCGCGCGCGGTCTATGTCCCGGCTTACGTCGCGCTGGCTGAAGTCCAGCGCACTCTGGGCAAGCTCGATGAGGCCATCGTGAGCTACACGAATATCGCGAAGTTTTCCGGATACGAACGCGACGCGCTCGTTGCGCTGGCCGAGCTCTACCAGCAGAAGGGAGACATCCCGTCGGCCATCACAACGCTGCAAACGGCGTCCAATTATTTCCCTCCAGGCGACCCCACTATCCGAGACTGGTTGCTGCGTCTTCAATCGCAACGCTGAGCGGGGACAATCGCGTTACCATGCCTGACCACCATTCGGCACCTGCAGAGCGAACGCTGGCCGTCATCGACATCGGCACCAACTCCGCCAAGCTCATGATCGCGCGCGTCCGCCCGGAAACCGGCGCCGTGACCGAGCTCAGGTTCGCCACCGAAACGACGCGCATCGGCGAGGGCTGCTCGTCCACCGGTCAGGTGGCGGCCTCGGCCCTGTTCCGGACCGTGAGCGCGTTGCAACGCTATCGGAATCTCGTCGAGCAGTACGGTTGTGAGGCCAGCTTCGCATTCTCGACGGAGGCGTTGCGGACAGCACGGAACACGGAGGACGTCGTCCGGACGATCGCGGAGCAAACGGGGCTGGAAGTCCGGGTGCTTTCGGCCCGGGAGGAGGCGCGCTTCGCGTACCTCAGCGCGCGCTTGCGTCTCCCCCGGCTCAAAGCGCACACACTGCTCTTCGACGTCGGGGGTGGATCGACGGAAGTGGTCTGGGCGCGCGGAGACGAGATCCTCGTTGCGACATCCCTCCCGCTCGGCGCTCTCCATCTCACCGAGTCGTACCTCCGCACCGATCCCATCGACCCGCGCGAGTTCGACGCC
>JBGSIK010000204.1:0-14594 GCA_041742575.1 Candidatus Krumholzibacteriia bacterium | reverse complement strand
GCCGGGAACGTGGCGAGCGCGGTGCGCCGTGGCCGCTCAGCATTTCCTCGCGTTCCTGGCGCGGCGGCGTAAGCGGCGTTGACTGGGAAGAATCGTCGGACGCTCCGCAGCCCGACGCTGCCGACTTCATGTAAGCTGGTTACGGAGCAACCTCGTACACGTAGATATCGAGGTTAAAGTACCGGAAACCCGCATACACGACCTTTGTGCAGTCCGGAGACCACGTCGGCGTGTACTCGTGGCTGAGTGTGGCGATGAGCGGCGACTGGTGGCTCCCGTCGGGGTCCATCGTGTAGATGTCGTCCCCGGTTACGCCGCCGTAGCGCTCGAAGACTATCTTGTTGTTAGCCCATCCCCAGTGGGGCGCGCCGTCGTGACCGGCGATTGTGAGCTGTACAGGGGTGCCGCTTCCCCCAATCGTTATCGTGTAGATATTCATGTCGAGCGAATAGACGACCACCCGTCCGTTCGGTGAAAAGTTCGGATTCTCGCCGTCTGCGAGTTTCACGTGCCCATCCGTCTGCGAGTAGAGCATCACCCGGGGAAGGAGTGTTTGATAGGCATCCTTGATGTAGTCCGAGTATGCCATCGAGTACCCCATGTAGTTCATCGGCGACCAGGCCGGCGTGCGGTCGATCTCGTCGTCGAAGGTGATCTGCGACAGGGTGCTCATCGTGCCGGTGAAGATTTCGTAGTCCTCCTCCGGATTATGGGAGCCGTTCAGGCGCTTGGATCCCCATGCGAGCACGTCGGCGTTTGGATTCGAGTCGGGCCAGTTGTCGGCCGCCGGGTCGTACGTGAACTGAACGGCGTCTCCGCCTTCGACCGGGACGCTCCAGATGTCGTAGTTCCCCGTGCGCATCGAGCTGAAGTAGATGCGGCTTCCGTCGAAGCTCCAGCACGGCTCGCCGTCGTTGCCGGGATCGTTGGTGAGGCGGACGACGCCCGGCGGCGTCACGTCGAAATACGCTTTCCCGACTCGGTGGCAACCGGCGATCAGCTTGAGCTCGGATGTTGCATCCTGCGTCACACCCGAGGGAACGATGAATGTGACGGCACTCTCGCTCCACGATACCACCTCGGCGTCCTTGCCGCAGAGCGTCGCTTTCCCCGTCCCGTCATCGGGGCCGAAACCCGAACCATAGACGGTGACCCCTCCCCCCACGTGCATTCCGGGAGGAACGAAACCGCTTATATCCACGTCGCTCTCTCCGTGGAGCACAGTGATGCACACCCAGTTCGAGGTGTTACCAACGCTGTCTGTGGCCGAGACGCACAGCTGGAACTCGCCGGTCAAGGCATCGTCAGGGGTCCAATCTGCCTCGTACGGCGGGATGCTGTCGGCGAAGCCGAAGTAAAGGCTGTCGCAGTAATCGCTCACACGGAACGACACTTCCCGCACGCCGGACGGATCGCTCGCTTCGGCCGCTATGGTGACGGTGCTGTCGATCGTCTCCCCGTTCGACGGAAACGTTATGCCGACGTTCGGAGACGTCGTATCATCGCCATCGTTGCCGTCGCCGTCGGGTTTGGTTCCGGAATCGCTGCCGCATCCGACACAGAATGCCAACAATGCCGCCGCTGACAGCCTCAAAGCTCGCGCGCAGAGACCTTGTATCATGATGAAACCGTCCTTTCGGGCAGCGACAAGTTCATTCGTTCAAGGTCATCCGTGCCGGCGCGTCCACGCGCCATCGGCGCGGCTGAACCAGAGCATAACATCCGTTTTCGACCAGTGCAATGACGGCGGCACGGGCGAGCGGCCAGCCGCCCCATCTCGAGCTTCCCCCCGAATTTCTTCGACATCCCCTCCCCAAAGCAGAGACGCTTCTTCGCACGAATAAGGGGGGCGATGATGGCCCGTCCCGTTCCCATGAAACGTGTCACACTGGCTTGCCCCGAGCGGTTGCGGGGTGTTATGTTGCCCGTCGAGGGCGGTCGGGTCTTGCGGGAACAAGATACTCGGGATCACGCGTGGGGGGCGACACCGGGAAAAAGGTGTTTGGCGAAGGGAGAATCCCAATGTCCAGAATCGCATTTGTGTTCGTGCTCGCCGCGTGCATCGAAGCGGCTGGACTCCCGATGGTCGCCAATTCGGCGGAAGAAAAAGAACCACCGGTCTATTTGGAGGACCGCGGCACCGGACTCCCCACCTCGATGTTCGGAACCTACATTCGCAAGGGCGAACTGTTGGTTTACCCTTTTTTCGAGTACTACCTCGACAACGACTTCGAGTACAAACCCGAGGAACTGGGTTATGCGCTCGACGAGGACTTCCGGGGGAAATACCGGGCCTCGGAAGGGCTCCTCTTCCTCGGCTACGGAATCACCGACTGGCTCGCGGTCGAGATCGAGGCCGCCGTCATCAAGGCTTCACTGGAAAAATCCAGCGACGACCCTTCCGACACTCCGGCAAAGATAGAGGAATCGGGCACGGGGGACGTCGAAGGACAGCTCCGGGCGCGCTTTCTCCGCGAGAATGAGGGCCGTCCGGAGATCTTCGGTTACTTCGAGGCCGTGAGCCCGCAACAGAAAAACAAAGTCCTGATCGGCACGCCCGACTGGGAGTTCAAATACGGGATGGGCGCCATCAAAGGTTTTTCCTGGGGAACGCTGACGGCTCGTGTCGCGGCGGAGTATTCCATGGAAGAATCGAAGGGTGAGCTCGGGGAGTATGCCGTGGAATACCTGAAGCGGCTTTCGCGAACTTGGCGGATCTACCTCGGCGTCGAAGGCTCGCAGGATGAAGTGGAACTGATCCCGGAAGCGCAGCTGCATTTCTCCGACTCGATTTACCTGAAACTCAACAGCGCGTTCGGGCTGACGTCGAAAGCGACCGATTGGGCGCCCGAGGTCGGCGTCGTTTTTTCGTTCTCACTTCTCGACGATTAGCATGAATGCGATCGCGGCCTGTGAGGTGGGGATTGACGAGCCCTCGGCGACGATGTATATTCATTGTATACACGGAGGTCCCGAATGGTCACCAAGATCCAGAAGTGGGGGAACAGCTTGGGGTTGCGCATCCCGAAGTCGTTCGCGAAAGAAGCCGGGGTCGAGGAAGGCTCCGCCGTCGACATTTCGATCGATGGCGAACGGCTCGTGATTCAACGCGTTCACTCCCCCGCATACAAGCTCAGAGACCTCGTTTCGGAAATCCGAGAAGACAACCTCCACGACGAAATCCCCACGGGTGATCGCGTCGGGCGGGAGGTTTGGTAATGCCCAGGCGTTACGTTCCTGAGCGGGGCGACATCGTATGGCTTCAGTTCAACCCGCAGGCGGGTCACGAGCAATCGGGCCACCGCCCGGCGCTCGTGGTATCTCCAAAGGCATATAATCAAAAAGCCGGCCTCGCGCTGTTGTGTCCCATTACGTCGAAGATCAAAGGGTACCCTTTCGAGGTCGTCCTGGCCGGGGACGCCAAAATCTCCGGTGCGATCCTGTCCGACCAGCTCAAGAGTCTCGACTGGCGGGCACGCTCGGCGAAGCGTTTCGCGAAGGCCTCGAAAGAAGTGGTGCGGGAAGTCCTGGGGAAGATCCACACGTTGATCGCAGATGACGACTCGTGAACGGCTCGGGGACGCTTACGTGCTTCCCCGCGTGTAAGGCGTGTTCGAAAGCGTCCACTTCAAAGATCAAGCGAACTGACAGGAAAAGAATTCATGAATTCCGTGGCAAAGGGCAAATCGGATGTCATCCAGATCCTTCTCGACATTCTTGCCGAGACCCGTCCACGGTATTGCCTGATAGGTGGTCTGGCCGTGAATGCGTACGCCGAGCCCGTGGTGAGCCTCGATGTAGACATCGTCGCCGCAGTTGGGGATGTCGACGCCATCTGCCGAGCGGCCAGGACACGAGGTCTGCGAGTGGAGCAATTCGAGCACAGCGTAAACCTCAGCATCGAGGGCTCCGACTTGCGTGTTCAGCTTCGAACTGACTCTCGCTATCAGGAGTTCATCTCACGTGCCGAGGAGCGTGACATGCTGGGATACAAGATGCGGGTGGCCAGTCTCGAAGGCGTTTTACGCGGAAAAGTGTGGGCCTACATGGATAAGCAACAGAAGCGGAGCAAGAGACAAAAGGACCTCGCGGATATTCTGCGTATCATCGAGACGCACCCGGCCTTGGAGGTCACCTTACCGCGGAGTCTTTGCAAGGATCTGGAGGAGCGGTAGGAAGCCGGCCATTCGCTCCCACGATATGTGGTTTGTTCCAAAGGTCGCTGAAGGTCCCTCTCGTGTCCCTCCGCTTCGCAATTGAAAATCCCGTCCGCACGCGCTAGAATTCCTCCGAGCGAGTCGAGCACCGGGGCGACCTTGCCGCACGCCGGCGAGTGCTCCGCATCCTCGTGTCCCACCTGTCACCCCCCTTTCTCGTTCGTGCACCCGCTCGTGCCGCCCGAGATGACTGGAATCTTGGACTGAAGAGGACGCTCATGGCCAGGCGGCGGTTCCCGCGGTCACGGGAGGCGGTTCGTGCCGATTGAATATCGGATAGAACATTCCCGGCGATTGGTGCTGGCGCGGGCGACGGGTACCGTGACCGTCGCCGACGTATTCGGATATCACCACGAGGTCTGGTCGCGCCCGGACGTGGTCGGGTACGACGAGTTGGTGGACACGAGGGAGATGGAGGCGATCACCCTCACGTCGGCCGACCGTTTACGGGACCTGGCGGTTGTGTCCGCCAGCATGGACCCGGCACAGGGGGAGGGCAAGGTGGCCATCGTCGCATCGCAGGACCTGACCTTCGGGCTCGGCCGGATGTACGCGGAGTACCGCAGGCTCGACCCCCGGAGCACAAAAGAGCTCGGGGTGTTCCGTACGATGGCCGAAGCGCTGGCCTTCCTCGGGCTCGAGACCATGCCGGACCTATGGCCGGATGGCCTCACGAAGCGCTCGACGTGAACGAGCACCCGGCGGCAAAAGGCGATTCCGTGGCTCATGCTCCTCGCACCCCGCGGCGTGGGAGCCTCGCGACGGTGGCGGTTACGATGGATAGAGAGAGGGATCCACATGAACAGGACGTCGAAAGCTCATTGGGCGTGGGTGAAGATTCTCGTGGTGCTCGGACTTCTTCTGGGGGCCAGCTCCTGCTCGGATGATTCCACCACCGAGCCGACTCCCGAGGAAGGGCCGACCGGATGGTATTGGCAGAATCCGCTGCCCAACGGGTATGCGCGCTGGGCCGCTTCATTCACGGATGCGAATACGGGAACGGTCGTCGGGTCGGCTGGCATGATCCTTCGAACGACCAATGGCGGGGCGACATGGGTGAGTCAGAAGAGCGGCACGACCGCGGAACTCCGCGGCGTCTCGTTCGCGGACGCGGATACCGGGACGGCCGTCGGCGAGTATGGCGTGATCCTACGGACGACCAACGCCGGGGCGACATGGGTGAGCCAGACCAGCGGGACACAAAGCTGGCTCTGGGGCGTGTCGTTCACGAGTGCGAATGTGGGGACAGCAGTGGGGGATAACGGCACGATTCTTCGAACGGCGAATGGCGGAGGCACGTGGGAGAGTCAAACGAGTGGAACGACCAAAGTGCTCTCCGGTGTTTCTTTCACGGATGCGAGCACGGGAACCGCTGTCGGGGAGACCGGCACGATCCTGCGGACGACGAATGGCGGGCTGTTGTGGGGGATTGCGACCGGCGGCGGAAGCAGTGATCTTCTGGGCGTCGTTCTTGTGAACGCGAGTACCGTGACGGCCGTCGGGGAAAATGGCACGATCCTTCGGACCACAAACGGCGGGGCCACATGGGTGCGTCAAACGAGCCCGGCGGGCGGCTGGCTCTACGGTGTCTCCTTCACGGATGCCAATACGGGAACGGTGGTGGGAGCGGGAGGCGTGATCCTTAGGACGATAACAGGAGGCGTAGAATAGTCATGATGAACAGAACGTTGAACGTTCGGCGAGGATGGCTGCAGGTTCTAGTAGTTCTCGGGTGTGTTCTGGGCACCTGCTCCTGCTCGGATGATTCGGTGAAGCCGGAGCCCACGCCGACGCCGACCGATACTACCGGCTGGTATTGGCAGAATCCGGTACCCGACGGCAAGGATCGCAGAGCCGTCTGCTTCACGGATGCGAATACGGGAACGGTCGTGGGGTACGGCGGCACGATCCTTCGGACGAGGAATGGCGGGGCCACATGGGTGAGTCAAACGAGCGGGACCGGCGAAGACCTCTTTGGTGTCTCCTTCACGGATGTGAATACGGGAACGGCCGTGGGGCACGGCGGCACGATCCTTCGGACGACGAACGCCGGGGCCACTTGGGTGAGCCAAACGAGCGGAACGAGTGAGCTGCTCTGGGCCGTCTCGTTCACAGATGCGGCCACCGGTACGGTCGTGGGGGGGAATGGCACGATCCTTCGGACGAGGAATGGCGGGGCCACATGGGTGAGACAACGGAGCGGCACAACTCGCTGGCTCTGGGGCGTCTCGTTCACGGACGCGAATACGGGAACGGTGGTGGGCGATAACGGCACGATCCTTCGGACGAGGGATGGCGGGGCCACATGGGTGAGCCAGTTGAGCGGAGTGAATTACCGGCTTTACGGCGTCTCGTTCACCGACGCAAATAGGGGAACAGCGGTGAGTGATGACGGCACGATCCTTCGGACGACAAGTGGCGGAGCCACGTGGGTGAGCCAGGCGAGCGGGACAAGCGCAGACCTCTTTGCTGTCTCGTTCACGGATTCGAACACGGAGACGGTCGTGGGGTCGAGGGGCACGATCCTCCGGACGACGGATGGCGGGGAGACATGGCAAAGTCAAACCAGCGGGACAAACAACACGCTCTGGGGTGTTTCGTTCACGGACGCGAATACGGGAACGGTGGTGGGGGATGTAGGTACGGTCCTTGGGACGACAGACGGCGGCGCCACGTGGGTGAGTGAAACGAGCGTTACGTGGAACGACCTCCGCGGCGTCTCGTTTACGGATCCGAGTACGGGAACAGCCGTGGGGCGAAATGGCACGATCCTTCGGACGATAAATGGTGGGGCCAGGTGGGTGACTCAGACGAGCGGGACGAGTGTTGATCTCTTCGGTGTCTCGTTCACGGATGCGGATACGGGAACCGCAGTGGGGCGGTACGGCACGATCCTTCGGACGACAAATAGCGGGACCTTGTGGGTGGGTCAAACGAGCGGGACAAACGGCTGGCTCTACGGCGTCTCGTTTGCGGATGCGGATACGGGGACAGTGGTGGGGGATGGCGGCACGATTCTGCGGACGACGGATGGCGGGAGCACGTGGGAGAGTCAAACGAGCGGGACAAGCAACTCGCTTCAGGGCGTCTCGTTTACCGGTGCGAATACGGGGACAGTGGTGGGGCGGTACGGCACGATTCTGCGGACGACGGATGGCGGGAGCACGTGGGAGAGTCAGACGAGCGGGACAGACAACTCGCTTCAGGGCGTCTCGTTTACGGATGCGAATACGGGGACAGCCGTGGGGTGGTACGGCACGATCCTCCGTACGACGGACGGTGGGACGACGTGGGAGTTTCAAACCAGCGGGACGAGCCAGCCGCTCTATTGCGTCTGTTTCACGGATGCGAATACGGGAACGGCCGTGGGGTTGTACGGCACGATCCTCCGGACGACAGATGGCGGGGCCACATGGGCGCGACAGACGAGCGGCGGATATAACAGCTTTTACGCTGTTTCGTTTACGGATGCGCATACGGGAACAGTTGTGGGCTCGAGCGGCACGATCCTCAGAACGACGACGGGCGGAGTAGAATAGTCACGATGAATGGAACGTCGAATGCTCACTGGGGCTGGGCGCAAATCCTCACCGTGCTGGCGTTTGTTCTGCAGACCTGCGCTTGCACCGATGATTCGCTGTGGCCGGCCCCTCCGACTCCTCGTGTTCCTCCGATAACGCCATCCTATCCGGCCGGGTGGTATTGGCAAAATCCAGTGCCCGACAACAGCGATCGCAACGCCGTCTGCTTCACCGATGCCAACACGGGCACGGTTGTGGGGTATGGCGGCACGATCATTCGCACGACGGACGGTGGGGCCAGGTGGGTGAGCCAAACCAGTGGCACGTTCAATGGTCTCTACGGTGTCTCATTTACGGATGCGGACACCGGGACGGCTGTGGGGACGGTGGGCACGATCCTCCGGACAACGGATGGCGGCGCGACGTGGTCGAGTCAGACGAGCGGGACAAGCATGGACCTCATTGCCGTCTCATTCACGGACGCGAACACAGGAACGATCGTTGGGGACGATGGCATCGTGCTTCGGACGACGGACGGTGGTGCCGCGTGGGAGCGTCAAGAGAGCGGGACGAGCAACTGGCTCGGGAGTGTTTCGTTCACGGACGCCAATACCGGAACGGCTGTCGGGCAATACGGCACGATCCTGCGAACGACGGACGGGGGGGCCACATGGGTGAGTCAAACCAGCGGGACGGACATCGATCTCCGGGGCGTCTGGTTCTCGGATGCGAATACGGGAACCGCCGTCGGATGGGAGGGCACGATCGTTCGGACGGTGGATGGCGGGGCGACCTGGGAGAGCCAAGACAGTGGGACAAGTGACGCGCTCTGGAGTGTTTCGTTCGTGGACGCGAATACGGGGATGGCTGTGGGAGGGTGGGGCATCGTCCTTCGGACGACGGACGGCGGGACCACGTGGGTGGCACTAGAAAGCGGCACATGGAACGAACTCAGGGGAGTCTGGCTTACGGACGCGAACATGGGAAAGGTTGTGGGGGGTGGGGGCAGCGTTTTCGGGACGACGGATGGCGGAAACACGTGGGTGAATGAAACGAGCGTTACGCAGGTTGACCTCTCTAGCGTCTCGTTCACTGATGATAACACCGGAACGGCCGTCGGGGACGAAGGCACAATCCTGCGGACGACTGACGGCGGAACCACGTGGGTGAGTCAAACGAGCGGGACAGGGGCGAACCTGCAGGCAGTCACGTTCACGGACGCGTATGTGGGAACGGCCGTTGGCTATGGCGGCACGGTCCTGCGGACGACGGACGGGGGAGTCACGTGGGAGAGTCAAGAGACCGGCGCGAGCTACTATCTCTTGGGCGTCTCGTTTGCGGACGCGAACACGGGAACGGTTGTGGGGGCCTACGACACGATTCTCCGGACCACGAATGGTGGCGCCACATGGGAAGTTCAAACGAGCGGGACAAACAACAATCTTTTTGGCGTGGTACTCACAGACGCGAACACAGGAATCGCCGTCGGCGACGGGGGCACAATCCTCCGCACGACGGATGGCGGTTCGACATGGGAGAGTCAAACCAGCGGGACAACCAACAGACTCTACGCAATCTCGTTCACGGATGCGAACACGGGAACGGCCGTGGGGATGCTTGGCACGATCCTCCGGACCACGGATGGTGGGACTACGTGGGCGGGTCAAACGAGCGGAGTCACCAACGTACTCTCGGGCGTCTCGTTCACGGATGCGAATACAGGGACGGCTGTGGGAAGCTATGGCACGATCCTTCGCACGACGGACGGCGGAAGGACGTGGGCGAGTCAAGCCAGTGGAGCACGTAACCTCTTTTTGTGGGGGGTGTGTTTCACGGACGCGAAAACGGGAACGGTTGTGGGGTCGTACGGCACGATCCTCCGCACGAGAACGGGTGGGGTGGAATAGTCATGCAAACGGGCCCCGGCAGACGCCGCGCTTCAGCGTTCGAGGATTTCGTCCGTTAGAGGCGGAGGACAATCCGAGACGATTTCACAGGTCAGAATGAACTCCAGGTGGGAACGTCGAAAAGCAGCTGGAGCTTCCGTCAAGAGGTGCGGAAAGTGTGTGATTCACACATCTCGGTGGAAAGAAAAAATATTTCTATCGCCCGAGAAAAACTGTTTGACAAGAATTTTGGAGGGGGCTTTCTCGTCTCGCGAGTCCTCTTCGAATAGCCTATTGTTCTCCTCTTGCGCCTTCACGGGAGCAGGCGTTTTTCAATTTTGGCTTTTTTCTTCTCTCGCCTCACTTCGGGCGTCCCTAAGCCGCGTACGGAAGCCCAAAACCTGCGTGTTATATTAAAGACAAATCCTGCAACCCACCTCCCAGGTTGCTCACGTCGTCCCCTGAACTGGGAGGTCCTCGATGCATGCTCTCAAGAGTCTCTCCGACCGGGAGCTGGTCGCTCGCCTGCGGAACCTGGTCGAGAAAGAAAAATCCCTCACACTGGAAATTGTCTCCCACCTGGTCGAAGTCGCCCGGCGGGGACTGCACTTGGAAAGGGGCTACGGCTCGCTTTATGAGTACTGCACGGGGGAGCTTGGCTACACGGACGCCTCGGCCTGGCGAAGGGCTCGGGCGGCCCAGGCGATTCTTCGCTGCCCGGAAGCGTGGGATCGTTTGGTAGAGGGCCGCGTGACCCTGTGCGTCTTGGGGCGTGTGCAAAAGTTCATCACGCCGGGCGTTCTGGAGGAGATCTGCGGGAAATCGAAGGCTGAAGTGGAGTGGATCGCGGCGCGCTACGACGCCAAGGGGCTCTCTCCCGACCGGACGCGGCCAGTGATGGTGCCGAGGCCGGCGAAGCCGGCGCCGGCGGTGCGACCCGGTGATGTTGCAGCAAATGCCGGCACGGTGATCGATACCGTCGAGACCGAGGAGGGACTTCGCGGCGAAGTCACTTCCTGCGGCCGAGAGACTCTGCCACCACTTCGCAGCGAAGTCGGCTCCTGGGAACAATTGGATGCCAGTCGACTTCGCGGCGAAGTCAGCTCGGCGGGCCGAGAAACGCTTCCTTCACTTCGCGGCGAAGTCACTTCGTGGGGCCAGGACAACCCGGCGCCACTTCGCAGCGAAGTGCGCGGCGAGCGTTTGGAGCTCGAGCGAAAATGGAAGATCGAAACCGTGGTGTCGGACCGAGTCAAGGCCAAGCTCGATCGGTGTAAGTCGTTACTGTCCAGCAAGTATCCCAAGGGTGTGAACTACGATATTCTATTCGAAGAGCTCTCGGAGGTGTTTTTGGAGCGCATGGACCCCGAGCGCAAGGAAGAACAGCGCAAGCAGAGAAAAGCCAATAGGAAGCGCCCCGGAAAAACGACGCCGAAAGCGAGCTCGAAGCCGAGCCGGTCACGCCATATTCCCGCCGGCGTGAAACGACAGGTATGGACCCGGGACAAAGGCCGGTGCGCCTACGTCGGGCCCAACGGCAGGCGTTGCAACTCGACCTTTGGCTTGCAGATCGATCACTTCCCGATTCCCTATGCGCGGGGAGGACCGAGCACGGCCGGTAATTTACGATTATTATGCGCGCGGCACAATCGATATACGGCGAGACAGACATTCGGAGGCCTGTGCCCAGGAGAGCACACCGCGCGATCCGGTCCACCGCAATCTTGACGCGGATCATCGTCGGTCATCGTGTGTCACACCGCGACTACCCCGCCACCAGCGCCGAGAACTGCGCGCAGCGCAAGCCGACGACGGTGTTGACCAGATGACCGCGCAATATCCCTGGATCTGGGCAAGCACGGATCGTTCGCTCTCGTTACTCCTCGGTATTCGAGAGCGCTGCCTTAAAAAGCAGGAGGACGCTGTCTGTGCCCGTCGAAACGGCTATCAGACGGCCTTCACCGTCGATGAGCGCGCCGGTCGGTATTCCGCGGCGATACACCCGAAATGCCTGCGGCAAGTCGCCATACCACCCGCCGGCCCAATATTGCTCACCCAGCGGGTGCAGGGAGTCTGCAGCCGCTCGAAACAAATCGCAGTGATTGTCTACATTGAGCCCAACAATGTTCAGCGTCCGCCCAACAACGTCTTGCCGTTGGGCTTCGAGTTGTTGGATCAGCATCTTGCACGGGCCGCACCAGCTGGCCCAAAAGTACAGAAAGGTCTGCGCTCTCGCGGGAAGAATCAGCTTTGCGTCGTTGCAGTGTATGTCTTTCAGTCCGGTCGGCTCCAAGAGAGATCCCACCGTCAATTGTGCTTTTTCGTCAACCGGAGCCATCATAAAGCGGAGAGAGTCTCTTGTTGGCACGTACCGAAGGCCGCTCCTGGCGGCGATATCCGAAAAACGAGCCCGCACGACTCTGACGCTGATTTTAGTCGAGTCTCGGAGCACCGTGATCCGAACCGTGTCAGGCCTTTCACCTCTGAGGTAGTCGATGACTTTTGCAAAAGACCACCCGGAGACCAACACGCCGTCCAGGCTCAAGAGGCGGTCGCCGGGAAGAAGTCCAGCGAGCTGGGCGGGCCCTCCCCCGGAACAGTCTTTAACCGTGACGGGGCCGGTCGAGTCAGCCTGGACGAAAACAGCGCCGACGCCGTACTTGTCCGGCCTGAATTGGCCGGCGGAGGAACCACCGCGCGGCATGGCGCTCAATAGCATAGATAGAAGCGCCCACCCAAAAATCTGCAACTTTTTGCTGCTCACGTCCGCCCCCGCAGTGAAAGTACTTTTCATCATTCCACTGTCACGGAAGACCATGATATTCCGTCCGTCAAAAAGTGTCAAACGGGGCTGGTGACACACCTCCTGCCCTGCCACCGACGCGCGGTTTGTTCATTTGGACTTCCTTGCGGACACCCGGGCGAGCAGAGGCTTCATAGGGAATCGGCAGGTCCGGACGACATAACGGGCAGACGTCACGAGCGGAGCAAGGGTCACGTCGCGGCGTTTGTCCTTGCACCGCCGCGACGCGGGGCCCTTGAAAATCCCGTTCCGAAAACCCTCCGGCCGTGGTAGAATCCCCTCGAATCTGCACGTCGGTGCCCCACCGATGGGAGCGGTGGAGTGCCCGTCAATCCCGTCCAAACACGAAGTTAACCGCGCACTCGCCGTGAGTGGCGGTCCTGGGGCGCGAACAATGGCCGGCCAGCATCCCAAACTTCGAGATGACCTGATCATCACGCAACTGGGGGAAGCGGACGAATCTTCCTTTGTCGTCAAGGACCCAATCACCAACAGATACTTCCGGTTGAAAGCGATAGAGGCCTTCATCGCCCGGAACCTCGACGGCAAAACTTCCATCGAAGATATCCGGCGCGAGGTCGAACGCGAGCTGGGCACACCACTCTCCTGTGAAAATCTGGAGAGATTCATCGAACGTCTGGAGAAGCTCTGCCTCCTCGAGGGCGAACGATCGACGCGCGAGGTCTCGCGCGCACAAAGAGAGATGATTCTGGAGCGGGACCGGGGCGGCCGGCTCCTGTACATCAAGCTAAAGACCTTCGATCCCGACCGCGTTTTTGCCGCGGTCACCTCTCGCATCGGGTTTTTCTTCACGCGGCGATTCGTCTGGGTCAACGTCGGGCTCGCGGCACTCGCCGTCGGCATCGTCGTCTCGAACTGGGGCGATTACACGGCGCAGACGAAGAGCCTCATCACCGCGGGGAGCATCCCCGCGTTCCTGATCGTCGCCTTCGCCATGACCGGTCTCCACGAGCTCGCGCACGGACTAACCTGCAAGCACTTCAAGGCAAACGTCCACGAGCTGGGCTTCATCCTGATTTACTTTTTGCCCGCTTTCTACTGCAACGTGAGCGACGCGTGGCTTATTCCCGACAAGAAGAAGCGGCTCTGGGTGTCCTTCGCGGGCGTATTTTTTCAGGTGTTCGTCTGGTCGATGGCGACGATCCTGTGGCGAGTGGTCGATCAGGAGACACGCCTGAGCGACTACCTGTGCATCGCGATCGGCACCACGGGGGTCTCGACGCTCTTCAACCTGTGTCCGCTCATGAAGTTCGACGGGTATTACCTTCTCGTCGATCATCTGGGGATTTTCAACCTGCGCAAGCGCGCGTTCGACCATCTGCGGGGGAGGCTCGCTTCATGGTTCCGGCCGACGGCCGAACCGGCGGCAGAGATCGCGAAAACGACGGCGATCACAAAGAGGGAAAAGAAGATCTACTGGGCGTACGGTCTGACGGCGGGGGTGTTTTCGATCGGCGTTCTGGGTTACGTCTTCTGGAAGGCGGCGGATTATCTGTTTCGGAATTTCCAAGGAACGGGGCTTCTGTTCCTGGCGGGGGCGGTTTTCGTTGGATTGACGGGCTCATTCGAGCGCTGGACCCTGGGGATCCGGAACGCGTTCAGGGGAGGAAAGTGGTTTGGCGTGAAGACGACGAGGTCGCGCGCGTTTCTGGCGCTGCTCGTTCTCGGGCTATTGGTGATTGTGTTCGGGAAGTGGGAGCTCAAGGTATCGAACAAGGCGCAACTCCTCCCCAGTTCGAGAGCGAGTGTTCGCGCCGACGTGGACGGCACGATTCGAGAGATTCTCGTCGATGAGGGGGACACGGTCTCCGCGGGCGCGATGCTCGCGCGGCTCGACGACGCGGAGTACCGGGCGGAGATGAACGAGGCCGAGGCCGAGATCGCCAAATGGAGCGCCGAGCTCGATCTCCTCGAGAGAGGCCCACTCGCCGAGGATGTCACGAGTCTCCAGAAGCTGGTCGAGAAGGAAAAGACCAAGGTGGCGTTCGCCGTCAAAGAATACGAGAGAGCGCGAGAGCTGAGCGAAAAGAACCTGGTGGCGCCCACCGAGTTCGAGGCGGCGAGCCAGAACCTCGACGTCGCCCGGAAGGACCTGGAGCACGCCGAGAGCGAGCTCGCAGCGCTCCGGGCCAGCAGCAGGCCGGAA
>JBGSIK010000203.1:0-2707 GCA_041742575.1 Candidatus Krumholzibacteriia bacterium | reverse complement strand
ATTCGATGGGGTATGGCGCGTCCCCACATACGTTTTGGACCTTCTAGCATACCCGTGTGGCGGATGGTGCCTGGTGCCAACGAAAACCAGCACCTGGGGAGCGATCAAGGCGCTGTACCAGTAGGCCCCGCGGACTTGTGTCTTTCGGCCCACGTTTTCCGCACTGAAGTACCACAGCTCCAGTGCTCCCCGGCGAAATCCACGTGTGAATGCCATCTTGACGAAAGCAAGACGACCTCGATCTCGGGAGGGGGCTCACGCCTAAACCCGGAAGGCTGGAACTCTTCGAGCCGGACGGAGTACATCCGACTGCACGAGAACCTCTCTTCGGCGCCTCTCCTGCCCCACCGGAGGGGAGGCGCCCCGTGCGTTTTCACTCCGTGATACCGAAGCAGCGCAGCAGGAAGGCGTACTCGAAAGCCACGTCGCGGAGGTAGTCGTACCGCCCCGAGGCACCCGTGTGCCCCTCGGCCGTTTTCACGCGGAGCAGCAGAAGATTGTCATCGGTTTTGACGGCGCGCAGCTTCGCCACCCACTTCGCCGGTTCCCAATACTGCACCCGAGGATCGTTGAAACCCGCCGTCACCAGCATATGCGGGTACCCTTGGGTTTTCACGTTGTCGTACGGCGAGTAGCTTCGCATGTACTCGTAATACTTCTTCTCACGCGGGTTTCCCCACTCCTCGTATTCGATCTGTGTGAGAGGGATGGTTTCGTCCATCATCGTCGAGATGACATCGACGAACGGCACGTGCGCGACGGCCGCGCGGACGAGAGACGGCCGTGTGTTCAGCATCACCCCCACCAATAACCCCCCGGCACTGCCGCCGTAGACCGCGATGTTCCCGGCCGACGTGTAACCCTTCTTGATCAGATGGTCCGCGCAGGCGACGAAATCGGTGAACGAATTGCGCTTGTGGAGGAGCTTTCCCTGTTCGTACCAGTCCCGTCCCAGCTCCCCGCCGCCGCGTATGTGGGCGATGGCGTACACGAAACCGCGGTCGAGGAGACTCAATCGATTCGACAAGAAAAACGGCTCGACGCTGGCCCCGTACGCGCCGTAGCCGTAGAGCAAGAGCGGATTGCTCCCGTCGCGAACGAGCCCTTTGCGATAGACGAGCGTCATGGGGATCCTCGCGCCGCCCGCGGCTCCGACGAAGATACGTTCGGACTCGTAATCGTCGGGATCGTAACCGCCGAGCACGGGGTAGACCTTCTTGATCTCCTGCGTCCGCGTGTTCATGTTGTAGTCGATCACCGATCGCGGCGTGACCAGAGACGTGTAATTGACGCGGATCACGTCGGTGTTGAATTCGAGATTTTCGGCCGACCAGATCGTGCCCAGCTGTTCCGACAATTTCACGTGGTGGGAGTTCCCGTTCACGAGGTTCAAGATCCGGAGTTTCTTGAGTCCGTTCTCACGCTCGTACACGACGAGGTGATCGCGGAACGCTTCGATCTCGTCCACCTTCACGGTCTTCTGGTGCGGGAGGACCTCCGTCCAGTTTGCCCTCGATGGGTCGGATGCCGGCGCTTTCATCACCCTGAAGTTCTTAGCGCCATCGTTCGTCAGTATGAAGAACTCAGATCCTCGGTGGGTGACGTAATACTCCATGTCGCGCCGTCGCGAATGGATGACCTCCAACGGGCCATCCGGCCGGTCGGCGTCGAGATAGCGCACCTCCGTCGTGGTGTTGCTGCTGAGTATCACCAGGATGAAGCGCCGGCTTTTGGTCTTGGAGACCGTGAGGTAGTAGGCTTCGTCCTCTTCGTGGTAGACAAGGGCATCGCTCCAGACCGGCGTAGCCAACCGGTGCCGATACACCTTGTGCGGCCGTTTGGCTTCGTCGAGCACGTTATACAAGATCGACCCGCTGTCGTTCGTCCACTGCACGCCGTAATACGTATTCGGAATCGGGTCGTCGATGAGGCTTCCGGTCTCGAGATTCTTGACGAATAGCGCATACGATTCGGATCCTTGGGTGTCGACCGAATACGCCATCAACCGGTGATCCGGGCTCATGCGGCAGACGCCCACGCGCAGGTATCCGCCTTGCGCCGCCAGCTCGTTCTCATCCAGAAGCACTTCTTCCCGCGCTTCGAGGCTGCCGCGTCTGCGACAATGAACGGGATACTGTTGTCCCGCTTCCGTTCGAATGTAGTAGAAGAACTCCCCGTTCCGTTCCGGCACGGATTGATCGGTCTCCTGGATGCGCCCCAGCAGCTCCTGGTAGAGCTTTTTCTGAAGCGTTTCGGTGTCCTTCATCACCGCCGACGTGTATTCGTTTTCGGCTTTCAGGTGCCGGATCACCTCCGGGTCGTCCCGCTCACGGAGCCAGAAATAGTCGTCGATTCGCTTGTCTCCGTGCGCACCGACGTCATGCGGGAGCTTCTTCGCCACCGGAGGCATCATCGCGTCACCACTGTCAGAGATAGCACGCCCATGGAGTCACGAAACGGGAAAAAAGAAAAACGGGATCGACGCGACTCGAACGAGTACGAGCGTCCGACGCGTCGACTTTGGGGACTCGCTCCTCCCCTGAGTCCATCAATGATGACATAAAGCGGACTTTGGATCAAGCGTTGTCGGCGGTATCATTCTTCTGTCGCCACAGGTGTGCGTACTTGTGCCCGCTTCCCGTGTTGAACAGCACGACCCGCTCGTCATCGCCGATCGAGCCGCGCTCGCGGAGTTCGATGAACGCGG
>JBGSIK010000202.1:0-3343 GCA_041742575.1 Candidatus Krumholzibacteriia bacterium | reverse complement strand
CGACGAGGAGTTGGCGGCGTACGGTTGTCTTTTTGAAGACCGTTCCTACGGCAACGCGATCTTTCTCCTGCATCCGGGCATCATGATTGTACCCAGCTTCATGGGTAAGGAGGGATTGGCCGCGATGCACGGATACGATCCCGCGGACCGCTATTCCATGGGGTGCTTTCTGAGCACGGACACCACGGAAGATCTTCCAGGATCGATCCTCGACGTAAAACGATACCTCCTCGCGCGCCTTCCCGGGGGTGGATGATGGACAGCGTGACCGGCCGGGTGGGCGCCGCGATGATGTGGAGCGTAATTGCCCGCTCAGGCAGGTTCGTGCTGGGCCTGGCCAGCAGCGTCATCGTGGTGCGCTCGCTGGGCGATTACGACTACGGTGTTTTGAGCCTGGTACGGACTTTCCTGATGTATGTGCTCATCGTGGCGGGGGCCGGTCTCGGGCAGGCGCTGCTGAAGTTCTTGCCGTCCCTGCGGGTGGCGCGGAACGCTTGCGCGGCGAGGGCTCTGGTGAGGAACGTCGCTGCCGCGAACTTGCTGATCTGGTTGCTGCTCACGGTGCTGGCCTGGGCGACTCGGGGGGTGATCGAAAACGTTTTCGGGCTTCCCGGTCTGGGCGTGGCCGTGACCGCGGCAGTGGCGCTTTCCCTGTTCGAGGTCTTCTTCACGTTCGTCTCGCAAATTCTCAATGCGAACTACGACACCAAACTGCTGAGCGTCGCGTCCGTCGCGAGCCACGTCGTATACATTGTCGCCCTCGTCCTGGTGCTGCCGCGCGGATGGGGAGTTGTGGGAGTGGTGGCGGCGGGTGCGCTGGGTAACGCCGCTGCATGCCTGGTGCTCATTCGTCGCCTGAGGACGGCGGTGGAGCCGGCGGCAGCGGAGATTCCCGCGGAGACAATTTCGTTGGGCCGTCTTGCCCGCTTTTCGATCCCGTTCGCGGTGATCGGCGTTCTGAACTTGATCGTGTGGCGGCAATCGGAAACGATGTTTCTGGCCTACTTCCGAACGGCATCGGAAACAGGGTTCTTCGATCTCGCTTACCGGGTGCCGCAGACGATTCTGGAATTCGTACCGGGGACGGTTTGGCCGCTGGTGATGGCCGGTTTCTCGGAGGTGTATTCGCGCGACAGCGGCTCCATACGCGTAGCGATCGACCGCTATTACCGGATGCTGTTCCTGTTGTGCGCGCCGTTCTGCGTCACGGGGATGGTGCTGGGAGGCCAAATGGTCCCCATCCTCTTCGGGGAGGCGATGCGGCCGGCGGCCTGGCCGACGCAAGCGTTCTTCGGCGTCCTGACGATCTCGTTCTTCGGTACGCCGCTCTCGATGGCCCTGTACGTGATGGAAAAAACTCACGTCAACCTGATAATCTACCTCTGCCTGGCGGCCGTGAACGTGCTCTTGGATCTGTTGCTGATTCCGAGATTCGGGGTCGCTGGGGCGGTGCTGCCGGTCGGCGTCGTGATGTTGTTGTCGGTCTTCATCTACCGGATTGTCGTCGGCCGCTACGTGAATAACTTGCGTGTGCCCGCGCGTTTCATCGGCAAGTGCTTTCTGGCATCGGGCGGGACTCTGCTGTTGGTCCCGTTTCTGCGTTTCATCGACGACGTGCCGAGCCTCCTGGCGGCGGTGGTGGTTGCGGTGGTCGTGACGGGGCTCGGATTCAAGTTGGTGCGGGTACTGGGGAAGGAAGAGATCGCGATGCTGGAGGCGGTTCCGATCCCCGCGGCGACGCGGGTTTTGAAGTTCATCGCGTCTTGACCTCACATGGTCGAGGGAGGATTTGCATTTACCGCGGACTGAAGATCAGTGTTGTCATACCCTGCTACAACGAGGAGGAAGGCGTCCGCCGCGTGATTGGATCGCTGCCGGCGATCGTGGACGAGGTGTTGGTGGTGGACAACGCCAGCACGGACCGAACCGGCGAGATCGCGCGGGAACTGGGCGCACGAGTGGTGTTCGAGAAACGCAGGGGGTACGGCGCCGCCTACAAAGCAGGCCTTCCGGCGGCCACGGGCGACGTCATCGTTACCTTGGACGGGGACGGCACGTATCCGGCCGAGCAGATCCCGGAGCTGGTCGATCATCTCGAGGACCGAAAGCTGGATTTCGTTTCGGCGGCGCGCTTTCCCTTGAAGAATCCCCGGGCGATGAGCTTGAGCAACAAGCTCGGCAACTTGATCCTGACCTGTGCGATGCTGGTGCTGTACGGTAAGCCGATTCGAGACTCTCAATCTGGGATGTGGGTGTTTCGGTCGCGGGTGCTGTCGAGGCTCGAACTCACCAGCGACGGAATGCCGCTGTCGGAGGAGATCAAGATCGAGGCGATTCGCGCCAAGGGGGTTGCGTTCGGTGAGTATCACGTCGATTACCACCCGCGCGTCGGAGAGGTGAAGCTGGAGAAATGGCGCGACGGCTTCCGCAACCTGGCGTTTCTCGTGAAGAAGAGGTTCCGATAACCACGCGCGGCCGCATACGACCGGTGCCCGTCATCGGGTTGGCGTGCCTTGGGCTGCTGGCATCGGGATTCGCCAGCGCTCTGCCGCCGGCCGCCCGCATCCTGATTTCGCTGTCCGTGCTCACGTGGATTCCCGGCGCGGCGTTGCTCGACATCGGGTTCCGAATGCGCCGTCTCAGTCCCGTCTTCTGGTCCCTCTTTTCCGCGGTGGTCGGGCTTGCCCTCGTGTCTGTGATCTTCTGGGTGGGAGCGTTGGTCGGCCTGTCGTTCCACGTGTGCGCAGCGGTGGTGCAGGTGCTGCTGGCTGTTCTCTTCGCCGCGGACATCTGGCAGGGCCGGCGCCTGCGGAGTGTGCAGCGCGAGGATCAAGTCCGGCTGTCGCTGGCGGGAGGGGGTGGGGAGCGGGTGGTCATGGTGGTGGCGGGGGCCTTTGCTCTGTGGGCGGCCCTCTATCCGCCGCGACCGGATTTCGGCCAAGACGCCTTCGACCATATCGGGTACGTGCGGCGAGTGCAATTCGACGACACGATTTTCCCGGAAGGGGTGCTGGCAAGACCGGTGGGCGCGGGAGAGCCCCGGCTGGATCCGCGCAAGGGGACGTTCCACCCGGTGCTGGCGCTGGCGGGGGGGCTCGGGGGCGTCGACGCTTGGTCGGTCTGGGAATCGCTGCCGGTCTTGTTTTTTCCCCTGGCGTTCCTGGCCTTCCTCGGGTTCTGCGCTCCGTTCCTGCCTAGGCGGGGGTTGCTGGTAGGGTGCGCAGCGCTGTTCGCGATGTTTCAGGGAGGGATTGGATTCGACTACGCGGGGGAGGTGGGATACGGGCACAACCTGGCGTTGGTGTTCTATTGGGTTCTGGTGCCGTTGATGCTTCTCTATGTG
>JBGSIK010000201.1:0-5605 GCA_041742575.1 Candidatus Krumholzibacteriia bacterium | reverse complement strand
GTGGACCACCGGCGACCGCGAGGCCTACTTCCGCGCCGTCCCCGAGACGGATGTGCGAGGGTCGCTCCGCGTGGGGAGAGAACTCTTCGAGGCGACCAGTGCATTGAGCGTCGGCGCCGACTACGCGTACCGGAGCAGCCGGAGCGGTTTCACCGGCGGCGCGCTCTCCGCCTATCACGTTTTCGATTTCAAGGCGGAGGGGCGGCTTCTCGACGCGAACATGTACGTTGTGCTGCTGAATGCATTCGACGAGGGCTACGAAACGATCGACGGCTACCTGATGACGCCGCGGACCTTCGTGTACGGGATTTCCTGGCGGCTGTTCGATTGACGCGGGCCGCGGCAAGTGATGCGGCTTCCCTCACCCGGTGCCCTCCGATCGCACCCCTGACTCCTCTGTATACCTTTCGACCGCTTGCGGACGTTTGACGGTGGGAAGCCGGCCTTCCGGTCGTTGGTCCGCAACTTGCTGCCTGGGTCTCCGTCGCGAGAGAGATGGCAAGAGGCTTTTCATTGCTCCCGGGGCACGTTCCCACCGACAGCCCGGTTGGGTCCGGGAAGTGAGGGGTCGCATATGCGGGCCCTTTCGCAATTTGCAAACCGCCCGCAAGGATGCACGTTCCCGTCTTCTCTCCGGATGCGCGGCCATGGCCCGTAACTGACGCAAAATCTGCCAGCCGCGCTTGTAGCCGGCGTGGCACAGACTTTGCGGAAAACAGTCAAGCTAAGCCGTTTTTCGCCCGATACATCCTCTGCCGCGCTGCCGTCGGCCGCGGAGTGCGTTAACCGTTCTGGGAGGGTCATTCCTTGAGAGACAAAATCGCCCAGAAACTGCTGGAGTCCAGCCTCATCAGCCAGGAACAGCTGAGCAAGGCCTTAGAGTCACAGCAGAGCGCCGGAGGCACGCTCAGCTACAACCTGGTCAAGACCGGCGCCATCTCCGAGATGGCGTTCGCGGAGTTCATGGGGCAGGTGTACAACGTCCACGCGGTGGACCTGGAGTCGGTCCAGTTCGACCAGTCCGCCGTCGACCTGATCCCCGCCGAGGTCGCGACCAAGTTCCAGGTCGTCCCCATAAAGCGCGAGGGTCGCATCGTCACCGTGGCGATGGCGAACCCCGATAACATATTCGCCATCGACGACATCAAGTTCATCACCGGTTTCGAAGTCAAGCCGGTGGTGGCCACCGAGACGGCGATCAAGAAGACCATCGATCGTTTGTACGATTCCGCCGATTCGCTGGCCTCGATCATGGGCGAGATCGAAGAGGACTTCGAAATCGTCGAAAACGAGGACGAGGATCTCTCGCCCGAGGAAGCGCAATCGGCCGACGCGCCGGTGGTGAAGCTCGTCAACAGCCTGATCTCGGACGCGGTGGGAAAAGGGGCGAGCGATATCCACATCGAACCATACGAGAAGCAGGTCCGGGTCCGCTACCGCATCGACGGCCAGCTGCACGAGATGATGTCCCCGCCGTTCAAGATGAGGGCGGCAGTGATCTCGCGCGTGAAGATCATGGCGGATCTCGATATCGCCGAGAAGCGAGTCCCCCAGGACGGGCGCATAAAAATCCGCATGCACAACAAATCGATCGATCTCCGCGTGAGCACGTTGCCTACGATCTACGGAGAGAAGGTCGTGATGCGAATCCTCGATCAGTCCAGCCTTCAGATCGACCTGAGCAAGCTCGGGTTTCATCCGACGGCGCTGGCGAAGTTCCTGAACGCCATCGAGAGTCCCTACGGGATGGTGCTGGTGACGGGGCCCACCGGTTCGGGCAAGTCGACCACTCTGTACAGCGCGCTCAGCCGCATCAACCGCCCCCACTCCAACATCATGACGGCGGAGGACCCCGTGGAGTACAACCTGCACGGCATCAATCAGGTCATGGTGCTGGAGGAGATCGGGCTCACCTTCGCTGCCGCGCTGAAAGCGTTCCTCCGCCAGGATCCGAACATCATCATGGTCGGCGAGATCCGAGATCTGGAAACGGCCTCGATCGCCACCAAGGCCGCTCTCACCGGACACCTGGTGTTGAGCACGCTCCACACCAACGACGCGGCCAGTTCCGTCAACCGTCTCATCGACATGGGCATCGAGCCGTTCCTGGTGTCCAGCTCGGTGCTGATGATCGTGGCGCAACGACTGGTGCGGCGCCTGTGCGAGAAATGTAAGCAGCCGGTCAAGATGCACGAAGAAGCGCTGCGGGAGCTGGGGATCATGGAATCGCCGGACGAGCTCAATATGTTCGAGACCAAAGGTTGCCCGGCTTGCAGCGATACCGGCTACAAAGGGCGAGTGGGTCTGTATGAAGTGATGGAGATCACCCCGTCCGTGCGGGAGATGATCGTAGACCGATCTTCGACCGTCGAGATCAAGAGACAGGCCATGACCGACGGCATGACCACGCTCCGCGGTGATGGCCTCGATAAATTCAAAAAGGGCGCGACATCGCTGGAAGAAGTGCTGCGGGAGACTGCCAACGACTAGAGAGAGGGGCACATGGTTAACCTTCGCGACTTGCTGCAGGAAATGATCGACAAGAAGGCCTCCGACCTCCACATCACTGCCGGGGTGCCGCCCCAGTTGCGAGTGGACGGCGACATCTTGAGCACCGAGCACGAACCGCTGACCCCCGAGGTCACGCAGGCGATCACGTACAGCGTGCTCAACGAGGAACAGCAGAAGCGGTTCGAAGCGGAGAAGGAACTGGACTTCTCGTTCGGCGTGAAGGGCCTGAGCCGTTTCCGCGGCAACGTGTTCATGCAGCGAGGTGTCGTGAGCATGGCCATACGCCAGATCCCGTACGAGATCCTGGGCTTCCGGGACCTCGGTCTCCCCTCGGTTATAGAGGAACTGTCCAACCGACAGCGCGGATTGATCCTCGTCACCGGGCCCACCGGTTCGGGAAAGTCGACCACTTTGGCTTCGATCATAGACAAGATCAACGCGGAACGACGCAAGCACATCGTGACCATCGAGGACCCGGTCGAGTACATCCACCAGCACAAGAAGTGCATCGTGAACCAGCGCGAGGTGAAGGCGGACACCGACAGCTTCGCGCAGGCCCTGAAGCACGTGCTGCGCCAGGATCCGGACGTGATCCTGATCGGCGAGATGCGCGACCTGGAGACAATGGCCGCTGCGCTGACCATTTCGGAGACGGGGCACCTGTGCCTGGCCACCCTGCACACCAATTCGACCTTCGAGTCGATCAACCGCATTGTCGACACCTTTCCACCCGGCCAGCAAAACCAGGTGCGGGCCCAGCTCGCCTTTGTGCTGGAAGGAGTGCTGGCGCAGCAGCTCATACCGCGGGCGAGCGGCAGGGGACGGGTCATGGTGGCCGAAGTGATGGTGTGCACGCCGGCCATCCGCGCCACCATCCGCGACGACAAAATTCACCAGATCTATGGTCTCATGCAGGCCGGGCAGAAGTACGGCATGCAGACGATGAACCAGGCGCTCTTTAACGCGCACTTGCGCGGCGACATCTCCTTGGAAGAGGCGATGCGCCGGAGCAACGACACCCAGGAACTGAGCCAGATGTTGGGCGAGAAAATAAGAGTGTGAGCGATGGTGGGGCGGGAAGTGTAGGAACGAGGGCATCCGCTCTCAAGGAAATACAGAAGAACCCGATGAAATGACACGGACATCGAAATTCACCCAAGCGGTCAGTTAGCGAGGGCGCCGGCAAGCGGCCGCGCCCGCCGAAGGGGGTTAGACAATGTCGACGACCTACGTCTGGAAGGGCAGGAGCCCCAACGGCGAGATCCTCTCGGGCGAGTACATGGCCGAGACCAAAGACGATCTCGTCGGTTATCTGCGCAAGCGGAAGATCATCATCACTTCCGTGCGCCAGAAGTCGAAAGACTACAAGATCGAACTGCCGTGGTCACAGCGCGTTTCGGTCAAGGACCTGGGTGTGTTTACCCGCCAGTTCGCAACCATGATCAACGCCGGCCTTCCCATGGTGCAGTGCCTCGACGTACTGGCCTCGCAGACGGAGAAGGAGTTCTTCCGGCGGAGTGTGGCCCAGGTAACCAGCGACGTCGAGGGAGGGTCCACGCTGGGCGAAGCGTTGGGCAAGCATCCCAAGATCTTCTCGAAGCTCTTCGTGAACATGGTTGAGGCGGGCGAGGCGGGCGGTATTCTGGACGTGATCCTGAACCGTCTGGCCGTGTACCTGGAGAAGGCGGACGCGCTGCATCGCAAGATCAAGGGCGCGATGACCTACCCGACCGTCGTTTGCATCGTCGCGCTGGGCGCGACCATATTCATGCTCATGTTCATCATCCCCACCTTCGCGAGGATGTTCACTGACTTCGGCGGCAAGCTCCCGCTCCCCACCCAGATAGTGATGGGGCTGAGCACACTCCTCAGGAACTTCTGGTACTTCCTGGTGGGAGGGATCATCGGCGCGGTGATCCTGTTCAAGCGCTTCTACGCCACCGATGTGGGTAAGCTGAAGGTGGACGGATTGCTGCTGAAAATCCCGGTGCTGGGGATGGTCCTGCGCAAGGGCGCGGTCGCGCGCTTCACGCGCACGCTGGGAACGCTCATATCCAGCGGCGTGCCCATTCTCAACGGCCTCGACATCACGGCCCGAACCGCGGGCAACAGGGTGATCGAGAACGCGGTCTTCGCAACCCGGGACAGCATCAGCCAGGGCAACACCATATCGGAGCCACTTAAGAGGAGCGGCGTGTTCCCGCCCATGGTGACCCAGATGATCAGTGTGGGCGAACAAACCGGTGCCCTGGATGAGATGCTGGAAAAGATCGCCAATTTCTACGATGACGAAGTGGATACGGCGGTGGACTCGCTCACTGCGATCATCGAGCCGGTCATGATTGTCGTCATGGGCGTGGTCGTCGGCGGAATGTTGATCGCGATGTATCTGCCCATGTTCAAGCTGATCAGCGTCGTGTCCGGAGGTTAATAAGAATGGCGAGCCTTGCCGCTGCGGGCTGCCGTGACGAGCGCGAGTTCATTTACCGATTCCTGGTTCTGAGGATGGTCGTAGCCACGCTGGTCGTCGGCACCGGCATGATGATCGTCCATGTGACCAACGGATCGTTCCCGGTGCGGCCGCTCTACCTGCTGCTCGCGGCGCACACGCTGGCCGGGGGCGCGGCATACGCCGCGTTCCGCCTGGGGATCCCGCACCGCCCGGGTTTGTGGGCGCTTATGATCGCGGATCTCCTGCTGGAAGCGGGGATCGTTCATTATAGCGGCGGTGTTTCGGGCCAGTTTACGCTCATCTACTGCCTCACCATCGTCTCCGCCGCGTTCCTGCTCGATATGCCGGGCGGATTGGGGACGGCAATCGTCGCTTCCACCCTGTACATCGTGTACGGGGTGTTGGAGACGGTGGGAGTGGTCGAACCCAACGGGAGAGAGTTCCTGCCGGCGCCGCCGCAGCCGCTGGGTGTGCTCGAGATCTACATGCACACCCTGGTGTTCTGCCTGGTGGGGACGGTCGGAGGCTATCTCTCCTCGCGGATCACGCTCAAGGGGCGTGCGCTGAAAAGCGCGGAGAACGAGCTCGAGCAGCTCCGGTTCGACACCGATTACATATTGAACAGCATGAGCAGCGGCATAC
>JBGSIK010000200.1:0-4140 GCA_041742575.1 Candidatus Krumholzibacteriia bacterium | reverse complement strand
GGCTCCGGGGACGCCCCCACCATCCAGGCCGCCGTCGACAGCGCCTCAGAGGGCGACATCGTCCTCGTCGCTCCCGGCTCCTACAGCGACACCTCCCATGTGTGGATCGGGGACTCCCTCGAGGTCGTCAATGTCCACCTCTCCAAGAACATCAAGCTCAGGGCCGAGGGCGACCCCTCCAACACCACCATCGGATGGACGGAGAGCGACATCGCCATCTATGTCTCGGGGGTGGACTCCACCTGCGAGATCCGAGGGTTCCGAATTGAAACCACCTTCTCGCCCTACGGGTGCGTCGACGGCGCCGCGGCGGCTCCGATGGCCAACCTCAGGGTGGGGATTCGGTGTAGCAACTCTCGCCCACGCATCGTCTACAACGAGATTGCCAACCACGGGAGCGCCGTCGAGCTCGACCAGTCCCCCGTGAGATTCGAGAACAACCTCATGCACCACAGCGAGTTGGGGATATCCTGTGACAACGGTTCCGATGCCATCATTCAACACAACACCCTCCACACCTGCGGGCAGCTCATCATATGCACGAATTCCGCACCACAGATCACCGACAGCGAGATGACCAACGGCTGCGGCGCGGTGGACTGCAACAGCGGCGGCAACGCCTATGTGGCCCGAAACTCAATCACCGACATGCATTCCATAGCAATCATCTGCGGCGAGGCTGCCCCCCTCATCGAGGACAACGTGTTCAGGGACAACGACGTCGGCGTTTTTCTGAGTAGCGGAAGCCAAACCCCCGTCATCCGGGCAAACGTGTTCTATAACCACCTGGGCTGGGTGTTCGACATCTGGTTGAATCCGAATGCAGTGATCGAAAACAATACCATCGATCTCTGTCCCGCGGCCTTTGTATGTGAGGGCGGGTCAAATCCTCTCATCCGTAACAACATCGTCACCAGGGCTACGACAGGCCTTCATTGCTTTGACGTTTCGTCCCCTACCATGCAATGTAATGACTTCTCTGCCGTTCAATACCCGTACGGCGGGAACTGCCCCGACCAGACGGGAGTGAACGGCAACTTCTCCCTCGATCCCCAGTTCTGCGGGGATCTTGACAGTGGAAATTACCGGCTCCAGTCCGACTCCCCGTGCGCCCCCGGGAACCATCCCGATGGGTACGCTTGCGGCCTCATCGGCGCACAGGACGTGGGGTGCGGACTCGCGCCTACAACTCAATCCTCATGGGGATCCATCAAGTCGCGATTTCGAAAGGAGAACCAAAAATGAAACGCGTCTTGCTGGCAGTGTTCGTCTCCATGATCGCCATCACCTCGATCGGGATGCGGTCCAGCGACCGGGCCCCAACGCCCGGCGTGGACTTCGTTCCGGGAGAGGTGGTCGTTTTCTTCACCGACAGGGAGCTCGAGGTCGTCTCGACGACCGCCGAAGGAGGTGTGAATACCATCTACAGCTCCCTCAATGCGGTTCTTTGGGCGCGCGGCGTCCAGAGCGCGAAAGCGCTATTCGGGCCCCGCTCGGCGCTCAAGAACGCCTATCTCTTCCGGTTCCCGGCGGAGGCTGCCCTGGATGGTCTCATCGAGGAGATCCGGGCGCTTCCGTTCGTCCGGTCCGTGGACCGGAACTGGCTCTTCGGGCTGGACATGGTCCCCAACGACTACTACTTCAACCACGACTACAACGAGGACGGCCAGCTCGACCAGTGGACGTTCTACAAGATGCAGCTCCAGCGCGCGTGGGACTTGACCACGGGTGAGTCGAACGTCGTGATCGGCGTGATCGACACCGGCATCGACCGTCTGCACCCGGACCTCGACGACAACGTCACGTGGGTCAATACCGACGAAGACATCAACCACAACGGCCGCTTGGATCCGGGCGACATCAACGGCGAAGATGAAGATGGCAACGGCTACATCGACGATGTCATCGGCTGGGACTTCTGGGAGGGCGACAACGACCCGTACCCGGACCCCGGCGACGAGGGCCACCACGGGACGATCGTGAGCTCGATCATACGTGCGGAGACCAACAACGATGGCTACGGCGTGGCCGGCGCGAGCTGGGAGAGCCGGATCATGGTCCTGCGCGCCGGCGATGAGCTGCACATCGATTTGGGCGACGTTATCGCCGCGATCAACTACGCCCGAGACAACGGTACCGGCATCCTCAACATGAGCTTCTCCAGCGAGTTCGACGTTTCGCAACTGCACCAGGCGATACAGGCGGCTGACGCCGCGGGGATCCTGATGGTGGGGAGCGCCGGCGATGATGCCACGGAGGAGCCGCGGTATCCGGGCTCGTATGCCGAAGTGATACGCGTGGCCGCTGTGGATTCAACAACGGCGAAAACAACGGGCTCCAACTACGGGGTGGACGTAGCCATTTGCGCACCGTCGGCCCCATGGGACAGACCCGACTTGGGAGCTGTTACATGCAACTTCGGTAATTCGGAGGGTTACCCTGGCGACCAAGGCGTACACGTGTTTAAACACTTCGAAGTCGCCACCTCCGGCGGAGCCGCCGAAGTGACTGGTGCCATCGCCCTCCTCAAGGCCGCCCATCCCGGGGCCTCGAAGGAGTTCATCAAGGACGAGCTCGCGCGCGGGGCCGTGGCTTGCACCGATCCCCTGTACGCACAGGGCAAGCTCGGGGCCGGCATGGTGAACGCCTACCGCTCCCTTACAAAATGGGGGACGATCGAGGAGAGCACCACCTGGTCCAACTTCGCCTTCGTCTCCGGCGACCTCACCGTGGCAGAGGGGGCCACTCTCACCGTCGACGCCGGCACGACCATCTGGATCGCCCGCGACGACAACGAAAAATCCGGCGGCGACACCGGCCGGATCGAGTTCGTCGTCGATGGCTACCTCGACATCCGTGGCACCGCGGAGAACCCAGTCGTTATCCGGGCGTGGGATGCCGTCGGCCGCGACAACTGGTTGGGCTTCCGCTTCTGGGCCGGATGCCAGGGCGGCAACTTCGAGCACGTGGTGATCAAGAACGCCTCCACGGCGATCGAGCACTACGAGCCCGTGACCGCCTCGCACCTCGTCATCAGCAACTGCGAGATCGGGATCGAGAGCTACGACGATCTCACGCTCACAAACTCGCGCTTGACCGACTGCACCGATTTCGGCGTGGTGGTAGGCGTCGGACAGGCGACGGTCCATGCAGACACCATCGCGTACGGCGACCACTACGGGATCCGTGCTGCTGCGTACTTTACGGGAGCCGTTGTGGACGTCGAAGTCGAAGACTGCTACATCCATGACAATGGCGCGACCGGTGTGCACAGCAGCTCCGGCGTGCATCACTTCGATGTCCACTCCTCAACGGTGAGCGGCAATTTGTCAATCGCGGAAGCTGCATGCCACGAACGGCGTGTTTCGTGCTAGACTGGCTCGGCGGCCGACCAGCGATCCGCGTGATCCCCGAAGATACGAGGGAAATGCGAGATGGAGCGAACGATCCAACCGGCACAGCGACTTCACGGCGTCCTCAAAGTCCCCGGCGACAAATCGATCTCGCACCGCGCGCTCGCTCTCGGCGTGCTGGCGAAGGGCAAGCACGTGATCGAGGGCCTTTCCCCGGTTGAAGATGTCCAGCGGACAGCGCAGTGCATGCGACGGCTCGGCTGCTTCGTGGAGACGATGCCGGACGGCCGCGTGTTGGTCTTTTCCCACCATCTCGAGCCGGAGGTGGTCCTCCACGCGGGCAACTCCGGAACCACGGCGCGCCTTCTCGCCGCGCTCTCGGCCGGCCTGGGGGTGACGTGCACCGTCGACGGCGACGAGTCGCTCCGGAAGCGGCCGATGGACCGCGTGGCGGAGCCGCTCTCGGCCATGGGCGCGACGATTACGCTTTCGCCCGGCGGCACGCTCCCCATGTCGATCCGTGGAGGCGAACTCACGGGCATCCGCTATGCGCTCCCCGTGCCGAGCGCGCAGGTCAAATCGGCCTTGCTGATGGCCGGCCTCCTTGCAGCCGGCTAGACCACCGTCGTGGAGCGCGTGCCCACACGGGACCACACCGAGATCCTGCTTCGCGCCATGGGTGTGAACGTGAAGTGCGAAGGCGGCGCCGTCACCGTTCGCGGGGGCTCACGCGTGACGGGCACGCGCGTGGCCGTTCCCGGCGACTTCTCCTCGGCGGCCTATTTCC
>JBGSIK010000199.1:0-11574 GCA_041742575.1 Candidatus Krumholzibacteriia bacterium | reverse complement strand
CGCACTACGACGGCAAGAAAGAGCGCCAGGCTAGATTCCGCCCCATCAAGCGGATCATGCAGCTGCGCAAGGAAATCGTAGACATACAGAACAAGCTCAAGCTCAAGAAGAACGCGAGCAAGAAGACGGTGCTGGAGCGTTCGCGGGACCTCCGACAGAACAAGCTGTTCGAGGAGTACTTGAAGCTTCAGCTCAACCCGAAGCAGCTGGAGCGGATCGTCGAAAAGATCCTGCTGACGCGCTGCAAGCTCAGGGATTACGAGTCCAAGTTCCGCGAGTACGAGGATTTCGTCGGGCTCTCGTACGACGACATCGGAAAGGCCATTCGGAAGCTCAAGAGCGGCCAGCGCCGGAAGACGTTCAAGGTGCACGACAAGGGGGCGTGGTCGGCGGAGATGCTGGAGGATTTTCAGCGCAAGATGCGGGCGCTGCGGAACGAGATCCACAAGATAGAGAAATCCGAGAACATCACCGGCGCGGAGCTGGACGAGGTCGTGACCAGCATCAAGAAAGGCGAGATGCAGGTCCAGCGGGCCAAGAAGGAGATGATCGAGGCCAACGTGCGGCTCGTGATCGCGATCGCGAAGCGGTACACCAACCGCGGTCTCGAGTTCCTCGATTTGATCCAGGAGGGCAATAGCGGCCTCATGCGCGCGGTGGACAAGTTCGACTACCGCAAGGGCTACAAGTTCAGCACCTATGCCACCTGGTGGATCCGGCAGGCGATCACCAGGGCCATCGCCGATCAGGCCCGCACCATCCGCGTGCCCGTGCACATGATCGAAGCCATCAACAAGGTGTCGCGGACGGCGCGGAAGCTCGTGCAGGAGAACGGGCGCGATCCCACGCCCGAAGAGGTGGCCAAGCGCCTCAACTACCCGCTCGACAAGGTGAAGAGTGTCATGAAGGCGAGCATGGAGCCTATTTCGCTCGACCGTCCCATCGGCGAGGACGAGGACAGCAACCTCTCCGATTTCATCGAAGACACTTCCGCCGCCTCGCCCGCGCAATCGGCGGCGCACGCGATGCTCCGCGAGCAGCTGTCGAAAGTGCTTTCGACGCTCACGCGGCGCGAAGAGAAGGTGATTCGTCTGCGTTTCGGACTGGGCGACGGGACCCCGCGCACGCTCGAAGAGGTCGGGACCATTTTTAATGTCACGCGCGAGCGCGTCCGCCAGATCGAAGCCAAAGCGCTCAAGAAATTGCAGCACCCGAGCCGGTCGCGAAAGCTCAAAGGGTACACGGAAATCGTCTGAGTGCTGCCAGTGGATTGGGGCCCATAGCTCAGTGGTTAGAGCGACCGGCTCATAACCGGTTGGTCCCAGGTTCAAGTCCTGGTGGGCCCACCAGAATTCGGGAGATAGCCCCTCAGTCTCGAGGACTGGGGGGCTCGCCACAGCCGGCGAGAAGCCGGCAACTAGCCGGAGGGAATCGATGGGCGTCGAGCCGAACAAGATCATCTACACGATGATCGGCGTGAGCAAGTTCCACAACAGCAAGCCGGTCCTCAAGGATATTTCCCTCTCATATTTCTACGGCGCCAAGATCGGTGTGCTCGGTTTGAATGGCGCGGGGAAGAGCACGCTGCTGCGGATACTCGCCGGCGTGGAGAAGGAATTCAACGGCCGGACCCTCCCCTCCGCCGGGTATTCCATCGGCTTCCTCGAGCAGGAACCCCAGCTCGATGAAGAGAAGACCGTAAAGGAAATCGTCGAAGAATCCGTTCGAAGCACCGTGCGCCTGCTCGAGGAGTTCAACGAGGTGAGCGCCAAATTCGCCGAGCCCATGGGCGACGACGAAATGGCCGCTCTCCTCGAGAAACAGGGGTCGATACAGGAGAAGCTGGATGCTCTCGGCGCCTGGGATCTCGACTCGAAACTCGAGATGGCCATGGACGCCCTCCGTTGTCCGCCGCCGGACATGAAGATCAAACACATCTCCGGCGGAGAGAAAAGACGAGTCGCCCTCTGCCGGCTGCTCCTGCAAAAGCCCGACATTCTGCTTCTCGATGAACCCACGAACCATCTCGACGCCGAAACCGTCGCCTGGCTCGAGCATCATCTGCAGCAGTATGCCGGGACCGTGATCGCCGTCACGCACGATCGCTATTTCCTCGACAATGTCGCCGGCTGGATCCTCGAGCTCGACCGCGGCGAGGGCATACCGTGGAAGGGGAACTACTCGTCGTGGCTCGAGCAGAAGCGAGAGAGGCTCGCCGTCGAGGAGAAGAAGGAATCGCAACGCCAGAAGACCCTCCAACGCGAGCTCGAGTGGATACGAATGTCGCCGAGAGCGCGCCAGGCCAAATCGAAGGCGCGCATCAGCGCCTACGAAAGTCTCGTGAGCGAGGAAAGCGAAAAGCGGCAGGGCGATCTCGAACTCTACGTGCCTCCAGGACCCAGGTTGGGCGGTGTGGTCGTAGAAGCCAAAGACCTCTCGAAGGTGTACGACGGCAAAGTGGTCTTCGAAAACGTGAATTTCGCGCTTCCTCCCGGCGGGATCGTCGGCATCATCGGCCCCAACGGTGCGGGCAAGACCACGCTCTTCAAGCTGCTCACCGCCCAGGAGAAAGCGACTTCGGGAAGCATACGACTCGGCGAGACCGTGAAACTCGCCTATGTCGATCAATCCCGGGAACTCCTCGATCCGGAGAAAACCATCTGGCAGCAGATCTCCGGAGGCCAGGACACGATACTGCTCGGCAATCGCGAGATGAACTCGCGCGCGTATGTGGCGCGATTCAATTTTTCAGGATCGGACCAGTCGAAGAAAGTCGGAATGCTCTCGGGCGGCGAGAGGAATCGTGTCAACCTCGCGATGGTCCTCAAGGAGGGCGCGAACGTGATCCTCCTCGACGAGCCCACCAACGACCTCGATGTGAACACCATGCGCGCGCTCGAGGAGGCTCTCGAGAATTTCGGCGGGTGCGCGGTGGTCGTGAGCCATGACCGGTGGTTCCTCGATCGTATCGCGACGCACATCTTGTCTTTCGAGGGAGAGAGCAAGGCCTACTGGTTCGAGGGCAACTTCTCCGACTACGAGAAGAACAAGAGGGAGCGTCTCGGGGCCGCCGCAGAGATTCCGAAAAGGATCAAGTACCGGTTCCTCACGCGTGACTGAAGCCGCGGGCCCCGTGCGGCGCAAAATCCCCCCGGCCAGATCCCACCCCGTCTTAAGGCCGCCCTTGACAGTGCCGTTCGAGGCGGTTTAAAATCCAGGCCGCGGGAGGTTGCGAGTGAGGGGATAGTGAAGGGATGGAGGGGTCTTCCCGAGGATACCCGCCCGTACGTTACTGAGCGCCAAACAGTGGGGAGCGGCGCATGGACGCAGGATCCAAGGTCCGAAGGTGGGGTTCGGGGCGCGGCACCATCGACCAGTGGACCGCCCAAGCCGAGACTGCTGGATCAGTTCTGGGGAGGGCTCCGCTCGCGACACACCAGCCGCCGAACCGAGCAGACCCACGTGATGAGGGTCAAGCGGTTCATCGTCTTCCAAAACCTCCGGTATCCGGCCGAATTGGCCGAACCCGAGACCAACGACCTCCTCACGCACCTCGCCGTCAAAGAGAAAATCAGTTCCTGGACACAGGACTAGGCTCTCAGCGCGTTACTTTTGCTTTGCCGCCAGGTGCTCGGGAGGGAACTTGGGAACAACGTGAGGCCAGAGGAAATGCGACATGCGGAGTTATGAAGAAACTGCATATCACGCTTTGGGAGAAGGGGTGTTTTCGCGTAATGCTTTTGACGGCGGCCGGTTGCGGAGGGACGGGTGGATCATGGATGGGGTTAGGTGGAAGGCTGGTACGATATGATGCTGTTATCGGGAAACTGTACAAGCAGTAGTTGGCCAAAGAAAAGAGGAAGAATACTGATGAGCCTATCGGACAGTTACACTCAAAAGGCAGGGGCAATCCCGGCATACTTCGACGCGATCCTTGACGCTCAACCGCCAGACAGGTTTTCCATCAAGTTTCTTGAGAACCTCGGCTTCACGAGCACCAATGACCGCCTATTCATAGGCATCTTGAAGGATCTCGGTTTCTTGTCCGCAGATGGTGCCCCGCAACAGCGCTACTACGAATTCATGGACCGCTCGCAATCCAGAAAGATTCTTGCCACCGCGATTCAGGAGGCGTTCTCTGATCTTTTTGCCGTCAACAAGAAAGCCAATGAGCTTCCTCCTGACGACGTGAAAAACAAACTACGGACCCTGTACGCGGGGAAGAAGACTGACAACGTCATTGATCGGATCGCCAAGACATTTGCCGCGCTGTGCGAATACGCGGACTTCTCGAAGCTGGCGGCTGAGGCCAAGGCTGGCGAAGGGGACAAGGCGAAGAAAAAAGACGAGGGCGAAGCAAAGAAGACGGAACGCGCGGTTCAGACTGTCTCGAGCGCAGTCGCACTGGACTCGCTCCAGTACCACATCAACATCGTCTTGCCCGACACAAGAGATCAGGCCGTGTATGACGCTATCTTTCGATCCCTGCGTGAACATCTGGGTACACGCCATGGATAACCTATATTCATTCGTGTATCGGGGCATTCTTACAGAAGAAGCCCTTGACCGGGTCGGGCGACACCGTAGAAAGCACTTTGGCGCAGAGGAAGCGCGAGAAATGCAGAAAAGTCTCTGTTACGACCTCCTTGATTCAGATTGTCTTGCGGACGCGCAACGGATGAGCACCGTTTACGGTGCCATCCACGCGTTTGAGAACATGGTAAGACAACTCGTGACCAAGGCGATGGCAGAACACCATGGAGGAGAGTGGTGGCAGAAGGTTCCTGATCGGATTCAGAAGACCGTGAAGACCCGAATAGAGGAGGACGCGAAGTTTCGGTGGCATGGCGCGAGGGGTGCGACTGAAATGAACTACTGTGACTTCAGCGACCTGTCCTCAATCATTGTCACGAACTGGACCGCATTCGAGGACATTTTGTCGAACTTGGAGTGGGCCAAGGGTGTCCTCTCCACGCTGGAAAAGTCGCGGAACATAACGATGCACGGCGGCGTGCTGGCAAAAGAGGATGTGGAACGTATCGGGATGAACATCCGAGACTGGACAAGGCAAACAGGATAGAAGACTGGCCAACAAACGCGTGCACTTCACGGTGGTTCCGCTGGCGCTCCACCACCGCAAGTGAGGCGTAACGTTGGCCGCAAGAAAAGGAGGTTGATGCACAATGGTCAAAGACGTGATCGATGGACTGAAGCTAGTCGCGGATGGGATCGAAAGTGTCAAGACAATCGCCGACGCTGTCAAAAGCGGAAAGGACTATATTACGACCAAGCATCCCGACGTACAGAACGACTTGCGCCTTCTGGTTGACGAGTTGCGAAAGAGTCTATTGCTTATTAAACGTGCTTCGGCCGTGTTGACAAACTTCCGGTTTGCTGTGTCCGCAGACAACCAAGGATTGGAGTTGGCACGCTTTAATGACTATTTTATTCAATCCAAGACGGAAGCACAGCATCTCGAGAATCATATCGATGACTTACGGACTCACTGCAGCAAGATTCGTGAACACGGCCAGCGAATCGGCGGAGTAGCGACAGTTACCGGGTTCACAAAGGTATTCACACTTCTAGGTCTTAATTCGCCGGAAAGGGAAAAGCGGCTTGGCGAGCAATTGGACAAACTGGCCTACGAGGATTATGTGGTCGCAAACAGTGCCGCAAAGATACTCCATTGCCTGGTCACCGCACTAAAGGACGTGCAGAACGTGCTCGGCGACGGTGGTGCGATGCATCCTGAAAACGTTCCCAACGCGGCAGCCTTGCTGGCGGAATATGGACCGGAGTTCGAAAGAACTGAGGAGCAGGCCGCAGAGGCCGTGAAGGATGTCCGCGAACTGGTTAAGGAATTGCAGTAATCGGAAGCTGGAAACCAATGTGCATCGCACGGCATAACAAAGGCATGGAGCCGACGCGCAGGAGCGCGCGGCTCATGCGCGGCGTTATTTGCGTTCTTCCTTGGATATGGTGGATCTGGTTCGGAGGTCCACGGAACAGGTCGGCCGATTCGCGCGAGAACGCCGCAGCCGGAGTGTGCTATGAAACTAGCGTGCGATGACCAAGACAGTCTAGACCGCCGTGCCGCCGCGTCCGCGAGGTGGTGCGCAAAGCGCCCACACCGCGCGGCCGACGGATGTAGAATCTAAGGATCGGGTCAGAGCACAAGGATGTCGGAGCGTTCTGGTCTAGGCGGGATGAGTCCGGGGTTTTCGCGGCCGGCGAATATGGGTCTAGAACGTACGCGCATAACTTGCGTTGGAGCAGACGGTCTCGCCCTGTCACGCCCCTGGCATACGCCAGGGGCGCGGCAGGTCGGCCCGCTGCTCAATCTAGCGTTAGGCGGCCATACGTGCTGCCCCATGTACCTACGGAACGTGGATCCGGGCAACGACCCAGGCCGGTGACATGGCCTCGAAGACGATCAGCTGGCACGACACAGGGTCAAGAGAATGATTGGCTTCCGAGAAACCACTCCAGATCAGCTCGCAGTCGAGCACGCGATTGAGGTCAATACCCTCAGCGGCTCGGCACGGCTGTCCGTGCCGATCAGGACAACTCCCGGTCGCGAGTCGTTCGGTCCGACACTCGCTCTTGGATATGGCAGCGGCGAAGGAAATTCAACGTTCGGTGTGGGTTGGTTCCTTGTTGGCGTCCCAAGCATCGGCGTTGACACGAGCCGTACCCTCCCGACCTACCAGGCAGGCAGCGATCGTTATTCGTACGCGGGAGGTCAGGAGCTCGTGCCCTATCGGCGAAAGCAGGGCGCCCGGTGGCTTCCTGTCGTCGAGCAGAGAGGCACTTACCGAGTCGAGCGGTTCAGGAGCAAGGTTGAGCGCTCGTTCGAGCGCTTCGAAAAGTGGACCGATCAGGCATCAGGGCGAGAACACTGGCTGGCTTACGCCAGGAACGGCGTCATCTCCGTCTTCGGTAGGGCTGGCGACAACTCCACGAGAATTGCGGACCCCAGCGACCCCGTGCGGCGAACATTCCAATGGCTGCTGGAGGCCCAGTTCGATCCGAAGGGCAACGCCATTCTCTGTGAGTACAAGCCCGAGGATGGCTTAGGCGTCGACCCGACGCTGAGCTTCGAGAGTCGCCGTATGCGCGCAGGGACTGGTTTCGCGCAGCGCTATCTCAAGCGAATTCTTTATGGAAATAGCCGACCGCTTTCGCACACACAGCCACCGGATCCCGCCAACCAGTGGCGGTTCGAGGTAGTTTTCGATTATGGCGAGCACGACGGAGCAGGGCTTCCCACGCCGTCTGATACGGGCGCCCCATGGTCCGTGCGAGAGGACCCTTTTTCCACTCACCGACCCGGCTTCGAGCTTCGAACGTATCGCCTGTGCCGCCGCGTCCTGCAATTCCATCGCTTCCCCGAACTGGGTGGGGCACCCTGCCTCGTCGGGGCCACTGAGTTTGGCCATCGAGCGGGCCCTGCCGGCACGGTTCTCGAGTCGATTCGCTTTAGGGGATACCGCAAGGACATCGCGACCGGCGTGACGACCGACCGCGCTGTGCCGCCTTTGAAGGTGACCTATAGCGCTGCTCGGACTGATTCCTCCTTCGCAGGCGCGGAACCGGCCGAGAACGTGCCCCTGGGCCTGGATGGGATCCTTTACCAGTGGATCGACCTCAAGAACGAAGGCCTGCCGGGCATTCTGCACCGCCGGCATCAGAGTTGGTACTTCAAAGAGAACCTCGGCGACGGACGCTTCGGCCCCACGGAAATCGTCGATGAAGTGCCCGCCGCGGTCTCGGCCGCTTTCCAGTTATACGACTTCGATAGTGACGGTGACATCAACCTCGTCGGGTTCGAAGGTCGAGAAGCGGGTCAATATCGACGCGACCGAGAGAGTGGCCGGTGGGAAAGTTTCCAAGCTATGCGCGGTCTCCCACGAGTTGATCTCGCGAACGCGCGTACCCAATGGGTTGACCTCAACGGCGACGGCCATGCCGACCTGATCGTCGATCACCTCGACCGCCTCGTCTGGTACCCGTCGGAAGGAGCCGATGGCTTCGCCCCGCCGATAGAACTGACAAAGCCCGATGGCTCGACTGGTGGAGCACCGACCGTCACGCAATCCCGGCGGTTGCACACGTTCTTTGCTGACATGACCGGGGACGGCCTGCTCGACATGGTTCGGATCGAGAGCAGTGGCCGCGTCGAGTACTGGGCGCACCTGGGCCGAGGGCAATTCGGGCCGGGTGTGGTGATGGAGAACGCCCCGGTCATCGAGCACTTTGGCGAAATGGACGCCTCCCGCCTTCATCTGGTCGATCTGGACGGAAGCGGTGCTGCCAGCCTCTTGTACATCGGTCGCGGGGAACTCCGTTACTGGATCAACCAACGCGGCAATCGCTTCGGCTCCGAGGTGCGGCTACGAAACCTCCCCTACATCGACAACCTCTCGTCGGCTCAAGTCTTCGATTTCCTCGGCGACGGATCGCGGTGCCTCGTCTGGTCGACGCCGCTTCCTTCGCAAGAAGGCCACGCACTGCAATACCTCCGCCTGACCGGCGATCTGCCACCTCGGATGCTCGTGTCCGTGTCAAACAGCATCGGGCGCGAGACGCGGCTCTTTTACCGCTCGTCGGCGCGCGATTACCTGCGAGACAAGCAGAGCGACCGTCCCTGGCGCACTCGGCTGCCTCGCCATTCCATGGTCGTGGACCGCCTCGAGGGCATCGATCACGTCGGCGGCACCCGAACGGTCACGCGCTACGAGTACCGGGATGGCTATTTCGATAGCCAGGAGCGCCGCTTCGTCGGTTTCGGACTCGTGGATGCCTACGATACGGACCTTCTTCGTGCCACCGGGACCGCTGCTCCTGAGGAGGTGGCGCCGCCTTCCTTGGTTCGCAGTTGGTATCACACCGGCGCGGACAACGGCCTTGCCAAGAGGGCAGCGGATTTCTACAGCCAGGATGCGTTGGCCGTGCGACTCCCCGCTCCCGCCATTGAGGCAATCTCGGATCTGTCCACCGAAGAACAACTCGATGCTTTCAGGGCGCTCTCCGATGTGCAGTGGCGTCAGGAGTTCTACACCATCCGACCCGATGGGACCCGTGAACCCCATCCATTGCGTACGACCGAGTTCGGCTATCGAATCTGCCGCCTGCAACCGATCGAGACAGAACGCGACGGGGTGTTCAGCTTCGTCCGGAGCGAGCTCCTCAGCCACGAGTACGAGCAAGACCCAAGCGATCCGCGAGTCACTCATGACGTGCTCGTCGAGACCGACGCCTACGGCAACGTAGGTAGGCGAGTGACGCTGGCATACCCAAGGCGGCCCGTCGGTCCTATCGTCCGCCCGGAACAGCGCCTACTGCATGCGGAACTGCTGCAACGGACCCACACAAACATCGACACGTCCGACCGATTCGAAGTCGGAATCGAGACCGAGGAAAGACGGTACTCCCTTACCGGCCTGACTCCGGGCGCGAACGGCGCGTTCTCGCGCGAAGGTCTCCTTGCGCAGTTGACGGGCGCGTTCGCGAACGTGCTCGCGTTTCATGAGCTTCCGGGTGGCGCCGCCCCTCAGGCCCGTCTCATTGCCATGCGGCGAAACATCTTCTGGGACGATGCACGCACGGCTGCGCTTCCCGTCGGTCAGGTCGGCACCGTTGCACTGCTTCATCACGTCGATCGGGCGGTACTTCCGGATGCCGCAGTTGGGGCAGCGTTTGGCGGCCGCGTCACCGCCGCATTGCTGTCCGGCGACGGCCACTATCACCTTGCGGACGGGCATTGGTGGGCGGAGGATACGACCTATCGGTACCACGGTGCCCCTGCGTTCTATCGTCTCGCCCAGGAGACGAACCCCGGCGGGAACCGGCAAACCTTCACCTTTGATGCGCATTCCCTGCTGGTCACTGCCGTCGAGGACATCTTCGGCAACAGGATCGAAAGCACTCCGGACTACCAGGTCCTCACCTCGTCGCAGGTCAAAGACGCAAACGACAACATCTCGGAGACCCTGTACGACCCGCTCGGCGTAACAGCCGTTACGGCCGTTCGGGGGCAGCAGCTCGGCAGCGACGGCAATCCGCATCCGGTGGGCGCTGAAGCTCTTGCGACATACGCCATCCAAGTTGGCCACACTGCCGCAGATGTCCTGGCCGATCCGGGACGATTCCTCCAGAACGCCAGTCGCTTCCTTTTCTACGATCTCGAGGCGTTCGACCGGGGCGACGGGCCTCCGCGCAGCATCCATCTCGAGCGCGAGCAGCACGCGCACGATGGCGAAGGGACCGCGTCCTCGCCAAGCCGGATACGCATGACGGTCAGCTACATTGACGGCATCGGGCGACCCATCCAGACCAAGGTGCGTGCGGATGCAGGGCCGGCCATCCAGCGCGATCCGGCCGGCGCAGTCGTTTTGGATGGCAACGGCACACCCGTCCTGGCCCACGCGGCGGAACGATGGTTGGCCAGCGGGCACGACGTCTACAACAACAAGGGGTGGCTGGTCCGAAAGTACGAGCCGCTGTTCTCGACGAGTTCAGCTTTCGAATCCGATGAAGCGCTGCGTCGCTACGGTGCGGCGACACGAACCCACTACGATCCCATCGGACGGATCATTCGACAAGACCTGCCGAACGGCACGTTCACCTCTAGCGCATACACCGCCTGGGAAACGCGACAGTCCGACGCCAACGACAACGTCGTGGGGTCGGACTATGAGGCTGCACGGCATCCGTTACCGGCATCGGATCCCGAAAAGGATGCGCTCACGAAGGCACAGGCCCATGCGCGCACGCCAACGATCGTGGAAGACGACGTCCTGGGCAGACCGTTCCGGCTTCGTGAACTCGGTGAGGGTGGCGTCGAGCGGGTCACAACCACGAGCTACGGCGTCCTCGGCCTGCCCGATCGCATCGGCGATCCGCGCGGTCTCACCGCCTTTACGTATGTGTACGACATGCTCGGGCGCGTGCTCTTCGAGCAAAGCATGGACGCCGGCGACCGCTGGACGCTGTTCGACGCCCACGGCAGAGCTGCTCATCGCTGGGATGGGCGTGGTGTTCATCTGCTGCACCTCTATGACCAAAATGGGCGACTAACCGAAACCAGGGCCGACGGGGCGCTGGGTCTCAACAACGTCGTCGAGCGGATCGTCTATGGGGACAGCCCCGCCGTACCTCAGGCCAAACTCAAGAATGCCCGTGGCCGGGCTGTCGAATGCTCCGACGACGCGGGTGTCTCGCGCTTCAAGCGGTACCACATGGATGGCCAGGCCATCGACACCAGCCGTACTCTGCGCAGTGGGGCCGCCGCGTACAAGGTCACTGTGGACTGGTCCAATCCGCCTGCGGTCGCGTTGGAAGGCGTGCAGCATCGGTCGCAGAACCGGCTCGACGGTCTGGGCCGCGTCGTGGCGCAGTCGCTGCCCGACGGGACGACGCGGGAGTATGACTATGCGGCGCTGGGTCATGTGGCCGAGGTGCGCGTCACCACGGCCGACGGCCAATTGACTCGCAAAGTCATCGCCACGGGCATCGAGACCAACGCCCGAGGCCAGCGTACCCGCATGCGCTTCGGCAACGGCGTCGAGA